>JAOACV010000117.1 GCA_026417675.1 Verrucomicrobiia bacterium | reverse complement strand
TAAGAGACAGCCGCCGAGCGAGCGGATCGGCATGGGGTTCATCGGCGTCGGCGGCCAGGGACGCGGCCATTTGCTCGGCGGCGCATGGACTTATGTCGCTGGGGGCTACGCGGGCCGCGACGACGTGCAGGTGCTGGCGGTGTGCGACGCGTGGCGCAACCGGCGCGAGGAGGCCGCGCAAAAGGTCAACGAAAACTACGCGGCCCGATTCGGCGCAGGGACATACACCGACTGCCGGGCGTATAACGACTTTCGCGACGTGCTGGCGCGCGAGGACATTGACGCGGTGTTGATCGCCTCGCCAATTCACTGGCACGGCGTGATGACGGTCATGGCGGCGCAGGCTGGCAAGGATATCTATTGCGAGAAACCCACGGCCATCACCATTCAGGAAAGCCAGGCGATGGTGTCGGCGGTGAAGCGTTACGGGCGCGTGTTTCAGGCCGGCACCCAACAACGCTCCGAGTATGGCGGCAAGTTCCGCCGCGCCTGCGAGATCGTCCGCAGCGGCGGCATCGGCAGGCTCAAGGAGGTCTATGCGTTCCGGCCCGGCGGCACGTTCGCCTGGCGGCATTTCGGCCCGCCGCAGGCCGTGCCGGACGGACTCGATTGGGATCTCGCGCTGGGACCCGCGCCGTGGCAGCCCTACGGCGGCGTCTGCCATGCCCACATGTTCATGGGTGCCGGCGACATCAACTGGGCGCCGCATCACTACGATTTCATCCAGTGGGCGCTCGACGCCGACCGCAGGGGGCCTGTGGAAATCCGACTCGACGACGGCGTGTTGCATTATCATTACGCCAACGGGGTGATCGTGCATGGCTGTCCGCCACCCGAGGGCGGGCCGGGTGGCAGCGGCGGTGCGCGGTTCATCGGCGCCGACGGATGGGTGGCCGTGGACCGCGACGACATTGCCGCGCATCCGGCGGAGTTGCTCAGGCAGCCTGTTGCGCCCGGCGCGGCGAATGTCTATCGAAGCGACAGCCACTCCGGCAACTTCCTCGACTGCGTGCGCAGCCGCCGGCAGCCCATTTGCGACATCGAGACCGCCCATCGCGCCGCGAGCGTCGTGTTGCTCGGCGGCATCGCCTTGGAGTTGCAACGGTCCCTGACATGGGACCCGGAGAGGGAACAGTTTGTCAACGACGAGAAAGCCAACCGGATGCTCTCCGCGGCGTTTCGACCGCCGTGGCTGATTTGAGTGATTTGACTTGGACCGCTGCGAAGCGAACAATCCGCGCCACCACAGACGCAGACGTGAAACCAAAACGCAAAGCAACCCACCAGGAGTCATCCACCATGCAACCCAACTTTACTCGCAGGGATTTCCTCAGGACCGCCGCCGCAGGCGTGACTGCGACGGCCATGACGGCGCGCAGCTACGCGCGGATCATCGGCGCCAATGAGCGCATTCGCATCGGCCAGATCGGCTGCGGAAGCCGCGGCAGGGAGGCGCACATGCAGGGCGTTCACAAACACGACAAGGCCGAGAACGTCGAGTTTGTGGCCGTGGCCGACCCGTGGTGCGTCGCGCGGGAGGAGGCCGCGGCGCTTTGCAAGGAATGGTATGGCATCGAGGCGAAGCAGTTCGTCAGCTACCGCGACCTGCTGGCCTGCAAGGACATTGACGCGGTGATGATCGCCTCCTGCGACCACCAGCACGCCACACATCTGGAAGCAGCCGCCAAGGCCAAGAAGCACATCTACGTCGAGAAACCGATGGCGAAGAAGTTCGACGAACTCGTCCGCGCCGTGGATGCCGTGAAGGCCGCCGGCGTCGTTGTGCAGGTGGGCACGCAGGTGCGCAGCCTGCCCACCAGCGCGGGCTGCCGCGAGCTGTGGAAGTCGGGTATCCTTGGCAAGGCCTCGCGCATCGAGCAATGCCGCAACAGCGACCAACCCTATTGGTATCGTTACCTCAAGGACGTGAAAAAGGACGACGTCGCATGGGATGAATTCTTGATGGACGCGCCGAAGCAATCGTTTGCCGCGGACCGTTATTCCGGCTGGTATGGCTATCGCGATTTCAGCGACGGTCCCATCCCCGGCTTCGGCAGCCATTTCATTGACTTGGTGCATTACATCACCGGCGCGCAGTTTCCGACGAGCTGCGTTTGTCTGGGCGGCACCTTCACGTGGAAGGACGAGCACCAGTTCACCGCGCCCGACCATGCCGAGGCGTTGTGGGTTTATCCGGAGGGCTTCATGGCGGTGTTTTCGTGTAACATGGCCCATTCCGGCGGCCGGCGGCATCGGTATTACACCGAGAAGGGACAGTTGAACCTCGACAACTGGGGCGCGCCGACTTACAGCGCCGAGGGTGGCCCGAAGCGCGACGGCAGCATCCGCGGCGTCAACGAGGTCAAGGGTATTGAAGGCCCCGACCACTTCCTGGACTGGTTGCAATGCATGCGGACCGGCAAGCAAACGCGCGCGCCCATCGAGGCCGGCTATCAACACTCGGTGGCCTGCATCATGGCCGTGGAGTCGTTCAACCTCGGCGTTCGCACGGTCTATGACCGCGAGAAACGGATCATCAAGAAAGGTTAGCGCCCCTGGTTTAACAGCAAATACGTCCCCGCCTTGCCGGAGACGACGATGTCAACGCGGCCATCCCCGTTGAGGTCTCCCGTGGCGATCTGCATGCCGATGCCGACGGTGCCCTCGTCAATCACGTGGCGCGTGAACTTCTTCGCCGCCTTGTCCCACTTGTAATAGTAAAGGCACGGCGGGTCTTTCGCGCCGGGGTCCTTGTCATCGTGAGCGCGCACGCGTTTGCCGGCGATGAGTTCCTGCCGGCCATCGCCGTCGAGGTCGGCCCAATGCAGGCTGTGGCACACCGACCAACTCTTGTCTATTTCGATTTTCTCCCACTGTGTCGCGCCGTCGGATTTCGGTTCGAGCTGGCGCATCCAGAACAAGCCGTAGTCGTGGGCGTTGCCCCAGATGAAATCATTGCGCCCGTCGCCGTCGAGGTCCGCCACCAGCATTGGACAACTGGCGTGATAATCCCAGTCGGGATGAAACTTCCACTCGGTGCCGAGCGGATTCGCCGCCGGCCGCTCCAGCCAGCCGGTGCCGGTGAGAATGTCCTCGCGACCATCGCCATTGATGTCGCCGAACCCGATGCCGTGGCCTCCGCCTTTCGGATTGAGGACGATCTTCTTCAATCCGGGCTGGCCTTTGTCGTCCTTGGCCAGCTTCCAGACGACCATCGCCCCCTTCTTGTTCCAACTGTTGATGATCCACTCCGGCACGCCGTCGCCGTCGAGGTCGCGCAAGTATTGGGCTTCGTTGGTCTTTGTCCCGACGTCGCCGAGCGTGTGCTTCGGCCAGAGACGACCGCGGCTCAGTTCCACCTCGCGGGGGTTCTCAAACCAATGGACCTCTGGCAAAGCCCAGTAGCCGCCGATGACGTCAAGCCAGCCGTCGCCGTTGACATCATAGACGTGATCGCCGTTGGTCTGTGCGTAGCTGCGCCAATCTTCAATGAGCCGCAGCGGCCGCGGCACGAAATCCGGCGCCGCATACCAATTGCGCCCTGCGATGATGTCCGGCTTGCCATCCTTGTTCACATCGGCGATCGCGCAGCCTTCGTTGCAATCCACCATCAGCGCCCGCTTCGTGAACCGGACGCCTTCGCCTGCCGCTGCGCCGACGATGGCTAGCAAAAGGGCGAGGGAGTTGACTGATAGGACTGACATTGTGGTGGCTGATGTGCACATGGTCTGTTCTCCAAGAAATCTTTCTCTGAGCCGTTTGAAGAAGTTCGCGGCGCTTTCTAGCGCATGGGCATGGAAAAGCAAGTCATAACCCTTTTGACTCCAGCCGGTCCAAGAAACTCCACCCGCCGGCGGCGTGGTAGCGGTTGGTGATGTCGCTGGGCCGCATCCACACGACGCGATCGCGCAGGTGTTCTCGAATCCGTTCAATCACCGTCACAAAGGCCCGCCAGCCGACGCCTTTGGCGGGGTTCAATCCCTGCCAGTGTGAATACCAGATGCAATACGGCGCGCCAGCGTTCACGTGGCGCACGATGATGCCGGCTTTTCCGTCCGCTGTGATATAGTAGTCCGGGTTGACGCGGTTTGGCGTGTTGCCCCAACTGCCGAACCAATCCATGGCATTGGGCATCAGATCGCAGACAGCGCAGTCGCCATCCACCGCCTTCCGATGCAGGCCGAACTTCGTCTCGCTCGCCTCGAAGAAACAGGGCACGGTCCGGCTGCGAAACTTCCCCTGTTTTGCCAGATTCAGCAGCGCCCTCCACATCGCGGGATTGGGTTCTTTGCGCCCGGCTGATCGCAGCGCGGTGTATCGCTGTTTGCACGCCTCGCAGGCACAGCCCGGGCACGTCAGGCCAGTGAATCGAATGCCGGCCCGCTCGCCCTCTGTGATGATGTTGAGAAAGTAGCGTTCGTATTGTTCCGACGTCACCTCCGGTTCGTGGAGCCAAAGACCTTCATGGATGGCGCCCTTCGTCTCGCGGTTGGACTCAAAGTCAAACAAGCCGCGATGCGTCATCAGCTCCATGTGCGTATCTATGCCACATGCCCACGCGCGCCTAACCTGCTCCAGATAAGCCCGCTGCTCATCATTTGGGCTGCGCGCCATGGAGTATCCGCGCGCGCCCAGAATGACGCTGGACTCGCCGGCGATCGCTTGTCCGGCGCAGAAGTCAAGGAAAGTCTGAAACGCTTTGACGCCGGCGGCGTGGGGTCCCGTGTCGTCGCAGTAGAACGAGAGAATCGTCCGGCGTTGTGACCGATTCTCTCCCCCAGCGGCGCGCGGCTGCCACAAGCCCGTTGCAGAAAATGCCGCGGATGCCGCCGCAACGCTTAGGAAACGGCGACGCGTCAGCCGTGAGGTTTCACCGGGCCGCCACCACGGCGCAAGGGCGCGGCTGAAGCGCGGTCGCTGACCAAACCCGTCTCCAACGCCGGCGTCTGCGCGGCGCCCGAACAACGAGGATTGAAAGCCAACAGCAGCCATCAGGATAAAAAATCACGTTGCCGGAGAGAACCGACTCCTGAGCTTTGAAACAGAGGCGCACAGACCCGCGGCCATCCTCTCCGGTCGCGCACCGGGGGCGCCGCGGGATGGTTCGCCTGTGCCGCGGCGCGGTTCTTGTCTGAGCATTCGGCGACGGCGGCCAGTTTGGCGCCGGCGGTCTGGGCGATGGCGCGCGCATGGTGACAGCCCCATGCGCCGCAGCCGACCAACCCGAAACGGAGAGCAGAAGATTGGGATGACATGGCAATTATCCTTTCAGTGCAAGATCGCCTTCAACGCCATCCGCGCCGCGCCCAGGAGAGGGCTGGCGGTTGTGACGTGGATGGCCGCGCCGATCGCCTCGGAGACAATCCGCACGAACAACGCGCTCTGGCTGCCGCCGCCCGCGGCAAGAACCTTGTGGCGGCGCGGGCTGACGCCGAGGGTCCGCACCATCGCCGCCATCCTCCGGCTCAGCGCCTCGATGACCGAGCGCGCGAAATCGGCAGGCGTGTGATGGAGAGCGACGTTGCGCCAGACGCCGGTGCCGTTGTCCAGCGTCGGCTCGAAGACGAGGCCGCGGCTGCCGCGTTTGGATCTGGCCGCCTGCGCGAAAAACTTCTCGTCGCTTTCGCAATGGGCGAGGACGGACTGCGCCCAGTTGATGATGTTGCCGCCGCAGCCGTCCGCTGCCAGACGATACGCCCGGCCGCCGGGATACGGGCCGCGAACGAGGGCGGCGTGAGGGACGGGCATTCGCCGCAAACAGACGTAGGCGACCTGCGCCGTGCCAAGCGTGAGCAGCAACGCGTTGTTCCGGTCGAGTTGCGCGCCGTAAGCGCCAGCGGTCTGGTCGTTGCCCGCAAGCACTACGGAAATCCCTTCGGGCAAGCCGAACGCCCGCGCCGCCGCGGTCGTGCGCGCCGCGACGCTGCCGACGGGAATCACGCGGGGCAGTTGCTCGCGCCGAATGCCGCACGCCTTGAGCGCCGCGGGCCACCAGTGACCCAAGACGAGCGAGTAGAGACCGCTCATCGCCGCGAGGTTGTCGTCCATGACCGGCTCGCCCGTCAGCCGCCACACGAAGTAAGTCGGCAGTTTCAGGAGCAAATCGCCGGGCCGGATAAAACCGGGACGCGTTTGCTGCAGGTGCTTGATTTGGCAGACCTGCAACGCCGCGAGCGGTTCGCCGAAGCTGCAATGATCCGCGAAGTCCGCAAGCAACACGGTTTTCTTCAGGGTCGCGCTCGCCGCGCCAGCCCGGTTGTCCTGCCACGAGATGAAGCGCATTTTGGCGCAACCCCGCCGGTCGAACACCGTGAATGTCTGCGCCTGGCTGGTGATCGCGATGGCTTGTAGCAACGCGGCTTTCACACCTGCCGCGCGAAGTGCGCCAGCAACTGCTTTGCGAAACGCGGTTGAAACATCTTCCACGGCCAGTTCCACTTTGCCGCCGCTGGCGAAGTGGTAATCCAAACGCGCCGAGGCGATGCCGCGCACGTTCAGCCGGCGCTCCACAACCGCCGCTTTGAAAGAAGTCGAGCCACAGTCAATCGCGAGGATCACGGTTGCAATTCCTCCATCAACTCGACGGCAGTGTTGACCATCCGTGCGCCGGACTCGGGCCGGAACAGCGACCATGCGGCCTCGTAACCGCCCGCGGCGGCGGCTTCGGGGGTGACAATGTAACCCTGCAACTCGCCGTTGGCGTTACAGATGACCAACGCGCGGCGTGGCGCGCGGCGTTTGATCTCCAGACCATACTCGACGAATTGTTCGCCCGGCAACCCGACCAGGAACAACTCGCCGATCCGAAAGACCTGCACCTCGGCGCGCCCGAACTCCGCCTGCCGTCGGGCCACTTCGCCCGATGCCTGCGCCCGGGCCAGCGCCAGGGCCATCTCCGCGCCAAACACGACGCACTCGGCGGTGCGGAGCGGGCCGTGGGGTGCGCCATCGCGTTTGAATTGTTCGTAACGGTCCCGCGCCTGACGCAGCTTCGCCTCGGCTTCGGCGACGGACGGAAACTTGTTCGGCACAAGCTCGGCCGTTCCCTGTCGCGCCGCGAGCGCGATGTCGGCGCTGAAATCCGCTTCCTGTAATGCGCGCAATGCGCGGACGACCGACTCGCCCAGCCTGCGGCCCAACCGCTCGGCCTCGGCAAAGGTCTGGCCCTTGACATGGTAGCGCGGACTGAGGTTGCCGGACGGACCGTTGTGATAAACCGTCGTCACGCCGGGAAATGC
>JAOACV010000116.1 GCA_026417675.1 Verrucomicrobiia bacterium | reverse complement strand
CCAGGTATTCCAGCAAGTTCCAGAACGGTGACGAATACAGACCCGCGCGGGCCTGCACCTCATACGCCGCCACGAGAAACCACGACCAGTGCAGAAACACGTCTATCCCCGCCAAGCGAAACAGCCGGATAACCCCGGAGCCAGTGCATGCGGTTGCCATGCGGCCCACTTATAGCAGGGCCGGCCCGAACCACAAGCGTTTCCGCATTTGACGGGACGGCTTCTGCCGACGGGCGTTCGACAGCGGAACTTGCTTCCGCGCCGCGTTGCCTTTCCGAGACAGTCCCGCTACGCTAATCGCATGAGCGCGTTTCCCGTCAACCCGGAGAAGGAACTCCAGCTTGCCCGGCGCATGGCGGCGCTGGGCGTGAGCGAGACCGATCTGGAGGAGACGTTCATCCGTTCGGGCGGCCACGGCGGACAAAACGTGAACAAGACGGCGACGTGCGTGATGTTGTTGCACCGTCCGACCGGGCTGCAGATCAAGTGCCAGGCCACGCGCCAACAGGGTCTCAACCGTTTCATCGCCCGCCGTCTGTTGCTCGACAAGATCGAGGCGACGCGCAAGGGCTGCGCGGACGCCGAGCGCGCCCGCATCGAGAAGATTCGCCGCCAGAAACGCCGCCGCAGCCGCCGTGCGAAGGCCCGGATGCTCGCGGACAAGGCCCACCGCGCCGCGAAGAAGGCTGACCGCCGGACGGTGGTGGAGTTTGAGTAGTCTGTCCCACCGCGTTCGGGCGTTTCTGCGACGATGCGACAGACGGGTGGATCGCGTTCTCCGAGCGCGATTCGGTGGCGGCGAAACGGCGAACGCGTTCGGAGAACGCGTCCCACCTTGGTCTGCGGCCTGCCGGGATGGGGAATATCCGTGACGGCGACTTGCCCGCAGCCAGGTGGCGTCAATCCCTGCTCAAATACTCCCGTATCAAATGCACGTTGCGCGGCGGGGCTTCGTAAGGCAGGCAGCCGGTGCCCATCAGGCAGTTTGGATGACCGGCGGTAAGGGCGAGGATGCGGTCAATCTCGCGATAGATGCGCTCAGGCTCGTCGCACGCCACGACGCTCGCGTCCATGTTGACGCGGATGCGCACGTGCGGATGCTCCACCCTGGCCCGCGCGACGAACGCCTTCTGGTCGGTCTCAACGTTGCAGACCACGAAGTTGGTGCCGGTGGACATCAGTTCGTCATAAATCTTGAACGTGTCGCCGCCCATGATGCACGGCACGGGATGGCGCACGAAGGACTCGGCCACGGCGATCACGCGCTTGAGCGCGGGCAGTTCGACCTCGCGGAACTGCGCCGGCGACAGCAACGGCGGCGCGGCGGCGGACTCGAAGAACGCAATGTCCAGCCCCGCCTCGACGACCGCCTTGACAAACACGCCTTGATTTTCCGCCAGCCGCATCAACCACTGCGCGACCTTCTCCGGCTCCAGCGCGGCATCTTCGCACAGGCTGGTGATGCCGCGCAGGTTGAACGCGATGGAGAACGGCCCCGCCACCGGAATGCGCACGTCGGTCTGCGGAAACTCCGCCTTCAGCCGCTGGCCGACTTCGATGACCATCGCGATGCGGCCGTCGCGCTTCGGATCGTAGGGCGCGATCCCCAGCGCGTCGTCGAGCGATTTGAACAGCGGGTCGTGGATCGCCGGGATGCCGGTGCCGACCGGCTTGTCAATCCTCGCCCCGTAAGCTTCCGCTTCGAGGTTGTAGATGTCTATACCGACCACGATCGGGCTGTGCCGGTATTCGAGGTGGGCCGCGCGATGCCCCGCGTAAAGCAACTCCGGATCGCGCGAGGTTTCCCACGGCGTCCGGTTGATCATGCGCGCCGCATGTTCGTAAACCGCGGGCGTAAACGGCAGTCTCATCTTTCCCATGAGCACTGCCATATAGGCCCTGCAGCGGAGGGAGGCAAACCGAAAACGCGGCGCGCTCGAATCCAAGCCCGTCCAACAATTTCTCCTTTGAGGCTGGTGCGGCACGAAATATAATCCGCGGCCGATGTCCACCATTGCCGAGAATCTTGCCGGCGTGCGCGCGCGCATCCAGGCTGCCGCGGAGCGGGCGGGTCGCCGAGGCGACGATGTCCTGCTGGTCGCGGTCAGCAAGACGCATCCGCCGGAGGTGGTGCGCGAGGCGATGGAGGCGGGGCTGACCACGTTCGGCGAGAACCGCATCCAGGAGGCGAAGGCGAAGATCCCGCAGTTGCCGGGGTCGCTCCACTGGCACTTCATCGGCCACCTGCAAACCAACAAGGCGCGTGACGCGGTGGAGTTGTTCGAGATGGTGCAATCGGTGGACAGCGCGCGTCTGGCGGCCGAGTTGAACAAATGGGCCGACCGCGCCGCCAAGACGCTGCCGATCCTCCTCGAGTGCAATGTATCGGGCGAGCACAGCAAGTTCGGCTTCAAGCCCGACGAGGCCATGGCGGCGCTGCCGGAGATCAACCGCCTGCCGCGTCTGGAAGTGCACGGCCTGATGACGATGGCGCCGTTCTTCGAGGACCCGCGGGACACGCGACCGGTGTTTCGCGCGCTGCGCGAGCTGCGCGACCGTCTCCAGCAGCAGCACGGCATCCCGCTGCCGCAGCTTTCCATGGGCATGACCAACGATTTCGAGGTCGCCATCGAGGAAGGCGCGACCATCGTGCGCATCGGCACGGCCATTTTCCAAGGTTGAATCGAGGCGGCAACGGGCAGGAAACGACCGTCGCCGGTCGCGGTGTTCCCTCGCGTCGTCGCCTGCCAGCCTTGTCTCAACCTCCCAATCCCTGCCGCAGAATCCCCAGATAACCGAAACCAGCCTGTAGAATCATCCAGCCGACCCAGAGGACCACGGCGGCGTAGATCAGTTTGGGCAGCCAGTTGGCCAGCGCGCGAAAGCGACGGCGGCTCTCGTCGAGGAAGTATTGTTCGAGATGCGCCAGCATGTCGTCGAGCTTTCCGCTTTCCTGGCCCGTGGCGATCATGCTGGCGGCGGTCGGCGGCAGCACGTTGGCCCACACTGTTGCCAGCGATTCGCCGCGTTGCAGTCGCGGCGCGGCGTCGCGCGACGCTTTCGCCAGCGCCGCGCTGCCGCACGCCGCGCCCGCGCGGGGCAGGGCTTCGAGGATGACCACACCCGCGTCCAGCAACGCGCGCAACGCGGCGAAAAATCGCGTCAGCGCGAGGTCGCGGTGAATCTTGCCGATGGCCGGCAGCGCGAGAACGAAGCGGTCCGCCGCGACCGACACCGGGCGGCTGCGGGCGAGTTGCCGGGCCAAAAACCAAACCGACGCCGCGCCCGCGTAGAAGGCCGCGAGCGCGCCGATCACCACGCGCAGATAACCGCCGACGCCTTGCGCCAGCAACAGGGGCGGCAATGGCACGAGGATGATGGCCAGATGCAACGTCAAGAGCGGATAGGCGAGTTGGCCCCGGATTTCCCGGCGGACGGCGGCCAGTTGTTCCAAATGCGCCGCGAGATGGTTCAGTTGACGGTCCACGGTGCCGCTCCTCTCGCCGACGCGAATCAGTTCGCGATGCAACGCCGGAAACACCGTCGCGTGCGCCGCCAAACCGTCGGAGAGATCGCCTCCGGCGCGAATCCGTTCGCCCAAGGCGGCGCTGACGGCGCGCAGACGGCGGCCCGGCGCGGAGCGTTCGAGCGTCTCCAAAGCGCGCAGCATCGCCACGCCGGAGGCCAGCAGCGTGGCCAGTTGGCGGTAGTAGGCGGCCAAATGTGATTGCGAGGTCATCGCTGGCGGGCACGTATTGCGCATCACGTAATGCGGGAAATCCACCGATCGTCCACGCGCAGCCGTTCGCCGAGGATTTGGCGGACAACGGCGAGGTTGACTTCGACGTGCTCGGTCATTGCCGGGGCGCGGAACTTGCCACCGAGCAGGGCGACGACCGGGATGAGTTGGTCGGCCATGTGGCGGTCCACAGTGCCGTCGGCGCGGATTTCTTCCAGCAGCGCGTCGGCGGCCTCCTCGCCGACGGCTTCGCTGCGTTTGCCAAGCGCGCCGAGCGCGGACGCGCCGAGGACGGTGTGCTCGAACTCGGCCCAAAGAACGATGCCGGAGCCGGGGCTGCGCGTGTCGGCGTAGTCGGGGCGTATGTCCACGCGGACGCCGCGCAGTTCGGCCAGCAATTTGTCGGTTGCGGCCTGGGCTTGGCGCAAGGCGACGCGCGCTTTCTCCAGATGGTTTGCGGCGATGGAGACGCCCTTGACGCGGAGCAGCCGGCCGCGCTCTTCGATGACCACGCCGCCGCGTCCGCCCGCGGGAGAAGATGGCGTCAAAGCCGCTTGCTGGCCTGTAAACGTTTGGTGGATCGCGGCCTCCGGGCACGAGGGTTGTTGCGCGGCAGCGGAATCGCGTTCAGAGAACGCGATCCACCTTGGCGCCGCATCGTCAGCGGCGAGCTTGACACTCGTGCGCGCGCCGCCTTGCGGATAGAAACCGTGGCGGTCCACGCGGAGCGAGAGACGCCGGCCAAACCGTTCCAGCATCGGCGCGAGCACGCGGTCCACATAGGGCGACGGCGGCGCCCATAGGCCGAAGGTTGCGCCGCCTTGGATGGCGAGCGTGAGCGGGTGCGGCGCGGTCAACGTGGCGATCAACAGGGGTTGGAGGGCGAGACCCACGGCGCCGGCGGTCTCGATCTGGATGTCGAGCCGTTCGCGGCGCGAGGCGCCCGGCTCGAATTCGATCTGTATCGAGCCGATCTCGTCGCCGGCGAGCCGCCCGTCACAGTAAGCGGCGGCGGCGCGCAGACCGGCTCGGTGCTGCGCTTGGAGGCCGGGCTTGCGCCGTTGCTGGCGGATGTTGACGACGCGGATCGCTTGGTTGGTCGCGATGGCCAGGCCGCTGGCCAGCCGCAGCACGGAACCGCCGCCGATGGCGCCATTGATTTCAATCATGGGACTGGCGGCGATTATTCGGCGCGGCAAGCCCGGCGCAAGATTGTTTTGTCGGATTCAGGTGAACGGCGTTCTCCGAACGCGATGACGCGTTCAAGACCGAAGCATCGCGTTCGGAGAACGCGATCCACCCCGCTGGCGGGCGTTGACGCGCTGTGCGCCGCGGGGTAGGCTAGCGCGAGCAAAAAACAATCTATGGACTGCGGCATGTTCAGAACATTGGTGTCACGGCTTGCGAGCAGCGGGCCGGGGCGCGTCCGGCGGCGTGGGTTCACGCTGGTGGAGTTGCTGGTGGTGATGGGGATCATCGCCGTTCTGGTGGCGCTGCTTTTCCCCAGCATCCCGCAGTTGAAGGAACGCGGCCGCGAGCCGGTCTGCAAGAACAACCTGAAGCAGCTTTGGGTGGCCAAGAGGACCTACGCGCAGGATTACGGCGACCGGTTTCCGGTCAACGAAGGCGGGCAGCGTGGATCATTGGGCAGCAGGACTTTCTCGTGGGTCGAGGGCTACGACCAGACGGAGACCAACGGGGTGTTGAGCATCACCGAAGGGTGTCTTTACCGCTACGTCAACGACATTCGCGTGTATCGCTGCCCGTCCTTTCCCGAAACGGACTACAAGCGGTCTTACTCGATGATAGACATGCTCAGCGGGCTGCCGATGCGCTACACGCAGATGAGCTACCAGGGCATCGTCCGAAAACGCATCGAGATGTTCGGCGGCGTCAACAACGCCTCGCTGGTGCCCATGCTTTCCGAGGAGAATCCGCCCGGCTATCCGCCCACCGACGGCCGCGTTTATATCAACGACGGGATGCTGATGCGCGCCGCGGCGGACCGCTTCGGCACGTATCACGGGTCCAATCCAGGCGATGCGGCCAAGGGCCGGTGCAACGTGTGTTTCGCGGACGGGCACGTGGAGATGCTGACGCCGGCCCGCGCGGACGAGGCCTATGAACTTTACTTCCGCGAAACCGCCCTCCAGCGATAGCCAACGCCAGCCATGAACAACAAAGTCATCGCGATTGTGGTCCTTTTCGTCCTCGCCGTGGGCATTTGGCTCTGGCGTTCCGGCAAGGAAATGATCATGCCCGCGGGCGTGGACTACGCGCTGAAATGCAGTCGCGCCGAATGCGGCAACGAGTTCACCACGAAACTGCCGGTGGGCTTCAAGAAGTTCCCCGTCAAGTGCCCCAAGTGCGGCGAATCCTCCGCGTTCATCCTGACCCGTTGTCCGGCCTGCAACGCCCCCTACGCGCTCGACCTGAAGCATCCGCTGGACAAGTGTCCCAAGTGCGGCGCCGGCCTGCCGCATTAACCCGGCCGGCTCACCGCCCCAACGTCTGGGCGCCCGGGCCGGCGATCTCGCCGAACACGCGTGCGGTCAACCGCACCAGCGCCTCCTGGTCGCTCGTGTCCGCGTCCGCGCCCTCCAGCCACACCTGTTTCTTCGGTTGGGCGGCGGCATCGAACAACTGCTGAGCCTGCTCCATCGGCATCCACGAGCCGCTCTTGGCGTTATACATCGTCAGCGACCGGGGCGCGATGCGGGCCGCGTAACGCATCGGTTCAAGCGGTTTGAACAACCAACCGCCGATGCTGGCCGCGACCGCCGGACCAAAAGGCAGCTTCCATCGCTCGGCGTTGGCGGCGATGATCTTGGAGATGTCTGCCCCGCCGTGCACCAGCACGACCTCGCTGAACCGGTCCTTGTCGTCCGCCGCCGCCGCCGCCGCGCAGACCACCGCGCCGAGATTGACACCGATGAGCACGACGCGGTCCCTGCGCACAATCTTCTGCGTCAACAGAAAGTCGCCGGTGAGCAACACGTCGGAAACCATCCGCATCGCGGCCCGGCGCAGGCTTAACGCCGAGAACAACGCGCCCGGGCCGGAGAAGTTCAGGCTGGCCTTGGAGGGATAATCGGGCGCGATCAACACGACCTTCCGCTGTGCCGGCAATAGATCCACCATCTTGCTGCCGGTCGCCGGGTCTGTGACCACCACCACCGCGGGTATTTTGCCGAAGCTGGACGACGCAAGCGGGATGCTCAGGCGGCAGTGCGCGTTGTGGCCGGACTTGTTGCTGAGGTCCACATCATAGAAAGCGCAGCCGTCGCTCTCCTTGAAAACCTCGTTGGAGACCAGCGCGGAGGTCAACTCGCCCTTGGCCTCGCGGAACAACGGCGTCCAGTCTCCCGCGTCATAGTAGGCCAGCCCGACGCCGCCCAAGACCAGCACGACCGCCAGCACGACGGCTGACACCCGCACCCATTTCCAAAACCTGACCCGCGCCGCGCGCCGTTGCTGCTCCTCCGCGCGAGGGTCGTGCGGATGCCACGGCCTGTGA
>JAOACV010000115.1 GCA_026417675.1 Verrucomicrobiia bacterium | reverse complement strand
CGCCTGCCCATTGCCGCAGGCGCGATCCAGAGCCAGCAGGCTGCAGTGATGGACCTGTTTCCCACCATCCTCGCGCTGGCCGGCGTCGAGCCTCCCGCCAACCACATCGTGGACGGCGCGCGGCTCGACACGCTGCTGGCCGGCAAACGCGATGCCGGGCGCCGAGAGCAGTTCCTCATGCATTACCCGCACGGGCCGCATCGCAGCAACTACTTCACCGTCTGGCGCGACGGCGACTGGAAGGTCATCTACCACGCCCTGCCCGACGTGCCCACCCACGGCGGCTTCATCCAATCCGGCGGCGCGCACTACCAGCTCTTCAATCTGAAAGACGATCCGTTTGAGCAAAACGACCTCGCCGGGTCCCGGCCCGACGAGCTGCGCCGCATGATGCGCGGCCTCATCGCAGCTCTGGAGAAACACAACGCCCTCTACCCCGTGGACAAGGACGGCACGACGCCGCTGAAGCCGAAACTTCCGTGAGTGTGCGCTGTTTGACCAAGACCAAGCTTATGAAACACATCCTTGTCGCTATCACACTTCTGTTGTCGTTGGCGCCCACCCCGCTGGACGCCGCGGACAAGCCCAATGTCCTGCTCATCTGCGTGTACGACCTCAAACCGCTGCTGGGCTGCTACGGCGCGCCGACGATCAAGTCGCCGAACATTGACCGGCTGGCCCAACGCGGCGTGTTGTTCGAGCGCGCGTTTTGCAACCAAGCCGTCTGTTCGCCCTCGCGCAACGCCTTGCTCACCGGCCTGCGCCCGTCCTCGGTTGGTATTTACGATCTGAGCACCCATTTTCGCAAAGCCACACCCGACGCCGTGACGCTGCCGCAGTATTTCAGGCAGCACGGCTGGCGCACGGAAGCGATGGGAAAGATCTTCCATGTGGGCCACGGCAACCACGAAGACCCGGCGTCATGGAGCGTGGAGCATTGGCGGCCGACCGGCGTGCAAGGCGGCGGTTATGCGCTCAAGGAAAATCGGCCGAAGGAAATGACGCGCGAGGAAGCGCGCTTCTCCAACGCGAAGGGCGATGTCTCGAAATTGCCGCGCGGCGCCGCCACCGAGTGCGCCGACGTGCCCGACAACACCTACGCCGACGGCATGATTGCCGACGAGGCCATCCGCCGGCTCGACGCCGCTAAAGGCCGGCCCGGCGAGCCGTTCTTCATCGCCGTTGGTTTCCTCAAGCCGCACCTGCCGTTTGTGGCGCCGAAGAAGTATTGGGATCTTTACGACCGGGCGGCGTTTCCACTGCCGAAGCTGCGCGTGCCGCCCATCGGCGCGCCGGAGTTCGCGCCGACGACGTGGGGCGAGCTGCGCCAATACAGCGACATCCCGGAAGTCGGCCCGCTCGACGACGCCAGGACGCGCCTGCTCATCCACGGCTATCACGCCGCGACGAGCTACATGGACGCCCAGCTTGGCCGCGTGCTCGACGCGCTCGACCGCAACGGCCTCGCCAAGAACACGATCATCATCCTTTGGGGCGACCACGGCTGGCATCTGGGCGACCACGGCATGTGGTGCAAGCACACCAACTACGAGCAGGCCGCCCGCACCCCGCTCATCGTCGTCGCGCCCGGCGCCGCCAAGGCAGGCGCGAAAACCGGCGCGCTGGTTGAGTCGGTGGACATCTACCCGACGCTGTGCGAACTGGCCGGGCTGCCCGCGCCCAAGAACCTTGAGGGGGCCAGTTTTGCCGGCGCGCTGAACAACCCGGCCGCCATGACCAAGCAAGCCGTCTTTCACGTCTATCCGCGCGGGCAGTTGATGGGCCGGGCCGTGCGCACGACGCGCTACCGGCTGGTGGAGGGGAAGAAGATCGGGGACCCGGCCGCCGCCGTGCCGGAGCTTTACGATTACGAAGCCGACCCCGACGAGACGAAGAATCTCGCCGCCGACCAACCGGAAATCGTCGCGCAACTCCGCGCCATTCTCGGCAAGCAGCCAGAGGCAAAGCCGCAAATCAGCATCGGCAAGAAAACCGCCGCGAAACCAGCGTCCAAGAAGCCGAAGCAGGACCGCCACGCGATGTTCGCCAAGCGCGACAAGGACGGTGACGGCAGGCTCACGCGCGAGGAGTTCCTCATCAATCAGCCCGACCCCGGCGAAGCGCCGAAGCGGTTCATCCAGTTCGACACCAATAAGGACGGCGTGCTCAGCCGCGAAGAGTTCGTCACAGGTGGCAAGAACAAGTAACAACGCAGCCTCATGAAACGTCTCGCCGTCCTCTGTGTTGTTGTGTTCGTGCTCGCAAGCTCTGTGCGCGCCGCGGACGAGAAGGTCGGCCCGTGGAATATCGGCGCGCTCAAGCGAACGATTCCCGCCATGCGCTGGGCGGACCAGTCGGGGCCGGTTCATTCGCTCTTCTATGCGGGCGAGGACTATCAGGGCCACGCGACGGAGGTTTTTGCGTTTTATGCGTCGCCGCGGACGCTGGGGAAAGCCGGCGCGAAGACCAAGTTCCCGGGCGTTGTGCTGATTCACGGCGGCGGCGGCACCGCCTTCGCCGAGTGGGCGTGGCTCTGGGCGCAGCGCGGTTACGCGGCCATCGCGATGGATTTGGGCGGGTGCCGGCCAAACGCCCCGATTTATGACCCGAACACCGGCGCGCCGGTGCCGAACCAGGCGGCGAAAAAGGAAACCCGCCAACGGCTGCCAAACGGCGGCCCCGACCAGGGACATCTGCAGAAGTTTGACAGCATTGGCGGCGACACGAGCGATGACTGGCCGTTCCACGCAGTCGCCTCGGTCATCCGCGCGCATTCGCTGTTGCGCTCCTTGGCCGAGGTGGACGCCGGCCGCACCGCGGTGACAGGCATCAGTTGGGGCGGCTACACGACGTGTCTGATGGCCTCGCTCGACGACCGCTTCAAAGCAGCCGTGCCCGTCTATGGCTGCGGTTTCCTGCACGAAGGCGAGTCGGTCCAGAAGCCCTCGATAGACAAGCTCGGCGACCGCCGCGATCTCTGGGTCAAGACCTACGATCCTTCCAGCCTGCTGCCGCGTTGCCGCGTGCCGATCCTCTTCGTCAACGGCACCTGCGACGTCCACTACCCCCTCGACAGTTATCAAAAGAGCTTCGACCTCGTGCCGGGCCCAAAACAAATGCGCATCCAGGTCAACATGCCCCACAGCCACCCGTCGGGCTGGGCGCCGAAGGAGATCGGACTGTTCATTGACTCGCACTGCGCCGGCGGCAAGCCGCTCCCGATTCCCGGTAAACCCGTCGTCGAAGACGACCGCGTTCGCCTGCCCGTCAAGTCCGTCACGGCGATTCAAGAAGCCAGCCTTCACTACACCACCGACACCGGCCTGCGCTCAAAACGCAAGTGGCAGAGCGTCCCGGCCCAAGTCGGCGAAGGCGTCATCATCGCGCCCCGCCCGCTGGCCGACGCGAACACATGGTTCGTCAGCGTCACCGACGACCGCGGCGCGATGGTGAGTTCAACGGTCCAGTTCGCGAACCCGTGACACCAGCATTCGCAGGCCGCGAGTCCGTCGCGGGGCAGCCAACGTCCCGCACGGAGTGGCGGCCCGCGTTGTTGCGAGGTGATTGGCGCAACATCCCCGCTCTTAAACAGCAGTTGGTTATGCGCGACTCTGCCTTTAGCCCAGATATTTCACACGCTGGCGGACGGAAGTGTCGTAGCGCAGACTTCCAGTCTGCTGTATCGCGGATTTCCAATCCGCTGGCCTCCGTCGCCGCCCCAACACTCTGCCGACTGGAAGTCGGCAATACAGCAGGTTGAAAACCAGCGCTACGTGCAGCATGCGTGCGCTCCGGCCGCTCGGAGTGTGAAATATCCGCGTTAGGAGCTTGCAAGACGGGGCCGCGCAGAGGATGGTTGGCGTCGAATCGTGGTGATCCGGCCGCGCTGGAGATGATCCGGCGCGGGCACGGTGGCAGCTTGAAGGAAGCGAACGGCTTATGTCGGTGGCGTCGGACCAATCTCCCTTGGATGTCGCCCTTGTCGGCATGGACGGCATGGGCAAGGGCGCGCTCGCCTCGTCGCTGAAGGCGGCGCTGGCGCGGGACGGGCTGACGGCGCAGATCATTGACCTGCCGCACTATTCCGACCTCCAAGGCGTGTCGCTGTTCCGCGGGATCAGCCGGAGCAGCAAGGCGCTGATTGAACGGGGCGTCCGCCACGGCAGCAACCGCGCCATCAACGTCGGCAGTCTGCTCGCGGCGCTGCCGGTCCGGACCGCGCGGGCGATGACGCGGCGCGCAGCGGTGCGCCTCATCGTCCGGCATCCCGGCATCGAAGTGGACGCGCTGGCGCACTTCTACGCGCGCAGCATGGCGCGGCTCGCGAAACTGGTCGCCAAGTCCCTCGCCGGGCCGTTGCCCCGCGTGATCGTGTTCGTCACCGGCAGCCCGCGCGTCGCGCTGCAACGCATCAACGCCGACAAGACGCGGCACGGCCAGTGGAAGGTCGGCGATTTCCCGCACGAGACGGAACACAATCTGGCCAGCCTCGACCGGCTCTACCGGCGGACCGTCCATCTGCTGAAACACCATCACGCGCACGGCTTGGAACTGATCGAGGTCAACGGCGAGCGCCCCGTGGAGGAAAACACCCGGCATATCTTGCGACGAATGCGGGAACTGGAGTTGGTGCCGGGCGCGCGACACCCGCATCGTCACGGAGAACGCCCGTGACCCGCCGCATCGCAGTGTTGACTGGGGCGCTCCTGTCGTTGTCGGCGGGAGCCGCCGACACGGCGCCGGCACGACCCTACGTCATCGTCGGCACGGGTCAGACAGGCTTCTACAGCGACACGGCACCATTGCGCGCCGCGCCGAAATCGGGCGAGCCGTTCTACGGACAAGACGCCTGCCATCCGGGACCGCAGCCGGCCTACCGCGATAACGGCGACGGCACGGTCAGCGACCTGCACACCGGTCTGATGTGGGTGCAGTCCCGCGGCGAGAAGGTGACGTGGGACGCCGCCGTCGCGGGTGCCAAGACCTGCCGCATCGGCGGCCACAGCGATTGGCGGATGCCGACGATCAAGGAGCTTTACTCGCTCATCAACTTCAACGGCGGCTTCGATTTTCACGCGGGCGCGGCGCGCTCGAAGCCCTACCTCGACACGAAATACTTCCGCTTCGCCTACGGCGACGAGTCGAAAGGCGAGCGCGCGATTGATTGCCAGGACTGGAGCGCGACGCAGTATGTCAGCACGACCATGAACGGCAACGCGACCGTCTTCGGCGTCAACTTCGCCGACGGCCGCATCAAGGGCTACCCGAAAGCCCCGCGCCGCCCCGGCGGTGGCGCGGCCTTGCCCAAGCTGCTCTACGTCCGCTACGTCCGCAGCAATCCGGCCTACGGCAAAAATGACTTCCGCGACAACGGCGACGGCACCATCACCGACCGCGCCACTGGCTTGATGTGGTCAAAGGCCGACAGCACCGTCGGCATGAACTGGCAGGCGGCGCTCGCGTGGGTCCAGAAGAAGAACGCGGAAAAACACCTTGGCTACAGCGACTGGCGGCTGCCGAACGCCAAGGAGTTGCAGAGCATCGCGGACTACACGCGCGCGCCGGCCGTGACGCGCTCGCCGGCGATTGACCCCGTCTTCCAGACGACGACGCTCGGCGACGGCGACTATCCGTTCTTCTGGTCGGGCACGACCCACCTCGACGGCCCGCGCGAACACCAAGGCCGGGACGCGGTTTACGTCTGTTTCGGGCGCGGGCTGGGCTGGATGCAGTTCCCGCCGGGACGCGGCGAGTATCGCCTGCTCGACGTTCACGGCGCGGGCGCGCAGCGCAGCGATCCGAAGACCGGCGATCCCGCCGCTTTCCCGCGCGGCCGCGGCCCGCAGGGTGACGTTGTCCGCATCCACAACTTCGTCCGCCTCGTGCGAAACATTGACAACCGGGTCCCTCGACCGTAAGCCGGGCAGAGAACGCGAGGCATCGGCGTTGCAGCACCGCGCGCCGTCAAGCCCGCGCGCCGACCTTGCGTCGTATCGCCTCAAAGTCTTTGCCCGGCGGCATGATGAACAAGCATTTGCCACCGCTGCGGCTTTCCCAAAGCGCGCCAATCAGCCGCTTCTCTTCGGCGTCCGGCGTCGCATACCAACCCGCGTCCACGTTGCCGCCTTTGTATTCCACCGCCAGCACGCGCCCGTCCACCAGCCGGCAAACGAAATCCGGATAGAACCAATCCTTCGACGTTTGCAGCCGGAAAGAACCCGCTTTGCGCGCCAGGTTCCTCACCCAGTATTGCACCTCCGCCAATCCGTCGAGGAACTGCGCGCACTGAAACTCTTCGGTCAACTCGCCGTTGGCCTTCAGTTCCCGAAGCTCTCCCGGCTTCGGCCCGAAGTAGTGCTTGCGGAACTGGAAATTGCCTTCGTATAGCCAGCTCGGCTCATAGACCATCGCGCGGAAGTCGGTCACGCGCTGGTTGTCCACGACCAGCGGCGAGTCGAGGCGCAGAAAGTCTTGGAAAGCGGCGCGCCGTTCAGCGTCGCGGTGGGCGTTGATCTTCTTTTCGATCTCATCGCGCAAGCGAAACCGGTCCAGCGCCAGCGTGCCGACGTCCTCAATGCCGTGCCGTGCCATCAGCCCCCGCAAGACGCGCCTCATGAACTCCGCCGATTCGGCCAGCGGAATGTCCGCATGCTCGATGTTCCGGTCCAGCCACTGCGTCAGCGATTCCAAGGACCACTCGCCGGCACCGCCAAGCTGGAGCGTCTGTTGATGCAGCCGCCCGACAAAATCGCCTTCGCCCGTCTCGGGGACGATGCCCGTCGTCACGGCTCCGGCGCGGCTGACATCAATCAGCCCGGACTTGGCGCCCGGCCGTTGGAGCGGGTTGTAGTCGGGCGACAGCGACGCGTCTTTCTCGCTCAGCTTCCACGGCCTTTCTAGGAGATGCGTCGTGTCGAACTCGAACAACGCGTCGTCCTCCTTCACGCACAGCAACGGCACCACGAACTCCATCTGCCGCTCGTAAGGCGACGCCACGCGCGGTTGTCCTCCACCGAACGCTTGCTCGGTCTCGCGCACCCTGTTGACCGTCTGCGTGATCTTCTGTTGCGCGGCCGGCGTTTTGGCGCACGCGACGAGTTTCGCCTCGTCCTCTTTCGAGAGCGGCACATAGACCGTGATCTCGCCTTTGTCCGCGTCAATCTTCACTTTGCCGGCCAGCGCCTTGGCTTGTTCCTGCGCGAGCGCGGCGTCCAACTGGTGGTGGACGCCACCGGCGCCTTCCTCGACCCCACCGTCCCCGCGGAGGACCCCAAGGGTTCCCTTCGGGGCCACCTCGCCGCGGGCGCCCGCAA
>JAOACV010000114.1:1632-7324 GCA_026417675.1 Verrucomicrobiia bacterium | reverse complement strand
CCAGCAAGTCAACGGCCTCATCGGGCGAGGTGGCGAAGCGGACGCAATGCAAATAGCGCGGCACGATGGCGAGACGACGTTTCCAGACTTTCAGCACGGGCGGCCAGCAATCGCCCAGCAGCACCACCGGCCGCCGCGGCAGGATGGCCGCGCCGATCTGATTGAGCGTCAGCGTGACTTCCGCCAAGGTGCCCATGCCGCCCCGCAAGGCGACGTAGCCCGACGACCTGTGGATGAGCCGCCGCAACCGGCGATAAAGGTCCGGCGCGCGGTGTTCGCGCGTGAGGAACTCGTTCGCCCCGCCGCGAAACAACTCGACGGTGACGCCGATGACCTTGCCGCCGGCACTTCGCGCGCCGCGGCTGACGGCCTCCATCGTTCCGCGGTAGCCGCCGCAGACGACGGTGAAGCCTGTCTCGGCGAGCCGTTGGCCGAGCCGGAAGGCCGCGCGATACTCCGCCGCGCCTGATTTGCAGTGTCCGCCGCCGAAAACAGTGATGAGCCGTTTCATGGGTGTATTAAAGTTTGCTTTTGCGGTGCGAGGGGCGGTTTCCAATCGCCACGCTGCTGATGATCACGACAGCCGGGGCGCATCCGCACATTGCCTCCGATGCCAGACTCTCAAATCCCTTTAGCACACAGCCCGGCAAGGGCAAGAGGTTTGAAATCCTGTTGCTTCGCGCAAAAACAACGCAAGCGGCCTGGCCCCGCGGTGGATCGCGTTCGGCGAACGCGATGTCCCCGTCCACACACGACGGCCCAGCGCGTTCGGAGAACGCGCTCCACCCGGCGCTTTGCGTTCACGCCCGAGGGTGGGCCTTGTCATAGACCTGCTTCAACCGCGCGCTGGTGACGTGGGTATAAACCTGCGTGGTCGAAAGGCTGGCGTGGCCGAGGAGTTCCTGCACGCTGCGCAGGTCGGCGCCGGCGTCGAGCAGATGGGTGGCGAAGCTGTGGCGCAGCTTGTGGGGCGTCAGGTCCGCGCCGATGCCGGCGAGCTTGGCGTAGCGTTTCATCGCACGCTGAACCTCACGCACATTGACGCGCGCGCCGTGCCGGCCGTGGAACGCGGGCGCGTTGGGGCCGCGCGGGAAGTCGGGCGGGAGCTTCGACCAGTAGGTCTCCACGGCATCGAGCGCGGGGCGGCCAATCGGGCAGAGCCGCTGTTTGCCGCCCTTGCCGCGCGCGATGACCACAACCTCGGCGAGAAAATCGAAGTGCTCGCGGTTGAGCCGGACCAGCTCGTGCACGCGCAGGCCGGAGCTGAAGAGCGTTTCCAGCATCGCCTTGTCGCGCCAAGGCACGAACGCCGCGACGGGCCGGCCGCGGCGTCTCTTGCCGCCGGCCTGTTCCTCGGCCAGTTTCAACGGCGCATTCAGCAACGCCTCGATCTGTTGGAGTGTGAGAAAGCGCGGCAGCCGTTTCTCGCGCTTGGGCATCACCAGCCCGCTGAGCGGGTTGTCCTTCACCACGCCGCGACGGACGAGAAACCGGTAGAACGAGCGCAGGCCGGCGATGCGCAACGCGACGGTGGCGCGCTTCAGATGCGCCTGCATTAGCGCCATGAGATAGCGCCGGCACTGGAACGGCTCGACGGAACGCCAGTCAATGGAGGGCAAGCGGGAAGCCCGCGGCGAAGTCCCCGCCGTCGGCGCCATAGGGGCATCCGCCTCTTTCCCCTTGCCTCTTTCCGCTTGCCTCTTTCCGCTCTCCGCCAGCCAAATGCGGAATTCCCGCAGGCACTGGTCGTAGTTGCGCAGGGTGAGGGGAGAGGCGTTGCGCTCGGCCTGGAGGTAGCGCAGGAACTCAGTGACCAATTCGTCGCGCTCGGCCGTCACGTCGTGGCCGGAAGTTTCCGGGTGTTTTTGCACTTCGGGTAGGCCGAGCAGGCCATGAAACGACCGTAGCGGCCGTCACGAATGACCATCGGCGAGCCGCACTTTTCGCACGGCTCGCTGGTTGCCTCGGCCGATTCTGGATTCTGGGTTGTGGCTTGTGGATTGTTCGCTGCGACAACAGCAGGTCCAGCGGCGGACGCAGGCCGCGCGGATTTCTTTTCCTTCAACTGCCGCGCGGCGGCTTCCGCCGGTCCTTGGGCGACAGGCTTGGCGGGCTTGATTTCGAGGTCGGGCGGCAGCGGTTTGGCGTTGCGGCATTTGGGATAGCCGGAGCAGCCGAGGAACTGGCCGCGCGCGCTGGCGCGAATCGCCATGGGTTTGCCGCACTTCTCGCATTCGATGTTGGTCAGTTGCGGTTGAGGTCTCGCGGCGGCAGCGCCGGAGGGCGCGGCGGCGCCCAGTTTGGCGCGCGCCTGGTCGAGCTTTTGCCGCAGTTCGTCGGAGAGCGGTTTGGCATTCTTGCACTTGGGATACGCGCTGCAGGCCAGAAACCATCCGCGCCGGCTGCCTTTGATGGTCATGGGCGCGTCGCACTTGTCGCACTTCTCATCCACCTTGATCAACGAGGCGGGGCTGGGTCTTGGGATGATCTTGCCGGTGGCCTCGTCGCGTGTGAAGCTCATCGCGTTGCGGCATTTGGGGTAGCCGGAGCAGGCTAGGAACGGCCCGCGCCGGCTGGCGCGGATGAGCATCGGCTCGCCGCACTTATCGCACTTGATGCCGGTGTCTTCGGGAATCTGAGGCACGATGCGGCCCTCGGCGTCGCGGCTGAAATTCATGGTGCTCTTGCATTTCGGATAGGCCGAACACGCGAGGAACTCGCCCGCGCGGCCGGCCCTGATGACCATCGGCGAGCGGCACTTGGGGCATTTCACGTCCACCGTCTCCGGCGCTTCGGCATGAACGGCGCCATTCTCGTCGCGTGTGAAGTTCATGGTGCTTTTGCAGTCAGGGTAGTTGGGGCAGGCGAGGAATTCGCCGGCCTCGCCCGACTTCACGACCATGTGCGCGCCGCACTTGGGGCACTGGATGTGGAGCTTTTCCGGCTCGACGATGTGAATGTTGCCCGCCTTGTCGCGCTCAAAGTTGGCGGCGTTCTTGCACTTGGGATACTTCGAGCAGGTGAGGAACTCGCCGTTGCGGCCGTGCTTGATGACCATCACCGCGCCGCAATCCTCGCACTTAAAGCGCGTTCTCTCCGGCGGTTTGGTTTTCAGCGCCGCGTCGAGCGTTCGTTTGAAGTCCTTGTAAAAGCGTTTGAGCAACTCGTGCCACTCGACCTTGCCCGACTCCACCTCGTCCAGCTCCTCCTCCATGCGCGCGGTGAACTTCACGTCGAGCAAATCAGGAAACGATTGCACCAGCAGGTCCGTGGTCGTCTCGCCCAATGGCGTCGGTTTCAGCCGGCCTTTCTCCTTTTCAACGTAATTGCGCTCCTGGATTGTCGAGATGGTCGGCGCATACGTGCTCGGCCGGCCGATGCCGAGTTCCTCCAGCGCCTTGACTAGCGTCGCCTCGGAATAGCGCGGCGGCGGCTCGGTAAAATGCTGCTCCGGTTTCAAGCCGAGCAGCTCGAGCATCTCCGCGGTGGCCAGCGGCGGGATCGGCTCGCCGCCTTCCTCAGCCATCTTGTCCTCGTCGCCTTCCTCGGCGCCGTAAACTTTCAGGAAACCGGGGAACGTGATCTGCGTGCTGCTGGCGCGGAACCAGAAATCGCACGGCCGGGTGACGCGCTCGTTGCGCGCGAGGATGTCCACGGTCTTCACGAGCGTCTGCGCGGGCGCCATCTGGCTGGCCACGAACCGTTTCCAGATCAGCGTATAGAGTGCCAGTTGCCGCTCGTTCAGATACGGCGCCACGCTCTCCGGCGTGCGGCGCACCGACGTGGGTCGGATCGCTTCGTGCGCGCCCTGCGCGGTCTCGCGGGAACGATAAACATTGGGGGTCTCCGGCGCATAATCGGCCCCGAACGTCTCGCGGATAAACGCCAGCGCCTCCGCTGGCGCCTCGCGCGAGACCGTCAGCGAGTCGGTGCGCATGTAGGTGATGAGACCGACCGCGCCTTCGTCGCCGACCTCGACGCCTTCGTAAAGCTCCTGCGCGATGCGCATCGTCACGCTGGTGTCGAAACGCAGACGGGAGGAGGCGGCGCGCTGGAGCGTGCTGGTCATGAACGGCGGGAACGGGTTGCGCTTGCGCGGCTGCTCGTCCACGTTCTCGACCCTCCACGACGCGCCTTCCAGTTCGACCTTCGCAGCCTCCGCGGCGCCCTGGTTGCCGAGCAGAAACAGGCCCTTCTCGACATCAATCAGCTTTTCCTCGCCGATGCGCGCCAGCCGCGCGTGGAAAGGCGTCTGGGGGGCCACCCGCTTGCGCAGTTCGGCCTCCACCGACCAGTATTCCTTTGGCACGAACGCGCGAATCTCGCGCTCGCGTTCAACGATGAGCCTCACGGCGACGCTCTGGACGCGGCCGGCGCTGCGCGAGCCCTTGACGCGCCGCCAGAGCAGCGGGCTGACTTGGTAACCGACGATCCGGTCGAGAACGCGGCGGGCCTGCTGGCTGTTGACGCGGTCCATCTCGATGTCGCCCGGATGCGCGAACGCCTGCTGCACGGCGTTCCGGGTAATCTCGTTGAACGTCACGCGGCGGAAGCGCGCGCAGTCTTTATTGTTCCTGGCGAGCAGTTCGCGCAGGTGCCACGCGATCGCCTCGCCTTCGCGGTCGGGATCGGGCGCCAGATAGACGGTCTCGGCCTTCGCGGCGGCCTTCTTCAGTTCGGCGACCACCTTCTTTTTCGCCGGAAGCACCTCGTAGGTCGGCTCGAAATCGTTCTCGATGTCCACGCTCAGCCCCTTGCTGGGCAGGTCGCGGATGTGGCCCATGGAGGCCTTCACGGTGTAGTCGCGGCCCAGATATTTGTTGATCGTCTTCGCCTTGGCCGGCGACTCGACAATGACGAGTTTCCTTCCGCTCATGGTTTCACGCGCACGAAACGCTTTCCGGGCAGTTGCTTGACCAGGCGTTTCATTTCGAGGCGCAGCAACGTGGCGAAAACCTCCGCCGATGTCAACCCGCTTTGCCGGATCACCGCGTCCACGTCGGTCTCATCGTCGCCGATGGCGTCATAGACCTTCTGCTCCTCCGCAGAAAGTTCCAACGCCGGCGGCCCGGCGGCGGGCGCGGCGGGCCGGGACGATTTCGGGAACAATTCCTCGAACTCGGCGAGCACATCCTCGGCGTCCTCGACGAGCTTCGCGCCGGCCTTGATCAGCTTGTGGCAGCCGCGCGACTGCGGCGAATCAATCTTGCCCGGCACCGCGAACACCTGCCGCCCCTGGTCGAGCGCCATGTTCGCCGTGATGAGCGCGCCGCTGTTCAGGCCCGCCTCGACAACGATGACGCCGAGCGACAGGCCGCTGACGATGCGGTTGCGGAGGGGAAAATGCTGCGTGTCCGGCCGCACGCCGAACGGGAACTGGGTCAGCACCGCCCCGCCGCCCTGGACGATCTTTTCGTAAAGCAGCCCGTTCTCCGGCGGATACACGATGTCGAGTCCCGTGCCCAGCACCGCCAATGAGCGGCCGCGGGCCGCCAGCGCGCCCTGGTGCGCCGCCGTGTCAATGCCGCGCGCAAAACCGCTGACGACGCTGATGCCGGTGTAGGCGAGTTGGTAGCCGAGTTTGCGGGCGCTCTCCAGCCCGTAGTAGGTCGTCTGGCGCGAGCCCACAATGGCGATGGCGTGTTTGTCCCTCGGCTCGAGCGTCCCCTTGACGTAGAGCGCCAGCGGCGGG
>JAOACV010000114.1:0-1622 GCA_026417675.1 Verrucomicrobiia bacterium | reverse complement strand
CCGGATACGCCGCGTCATCGAGCGTCAGCACCCGCGCGCCGAAGTCCGCGATGCGTTTCAGCTCGGCGGCCAGGTCCACCTGGGATTCCCAACCGGTGATAGCCCGCGCCACCTCCTCGCCGACGCCGTCCACGCGCATCAACTCGCGCGCGCTGGCGCCGAGGATGGCCTGCGGCTGGCCGAACCGTTCGAGCAGGCGCCGCACGCGCACCGGCCCGACGTAGTCAATCATGTTCAGCGCGATGTAGGCTTCGCGCGGGGTCATACGGGCTGGCTGTCGGATTCCGTTTTCACAACCCGGGCTTCCGCCTTCTGCTTGCGACGCCGCCCGAACAACTCAAGCTGCGGTCCTTTCAGCAAATGATAAAGCTTCAGCAGCCGGATGATCTGCAACAGGTCGCTCTTGGCGTAGTTGCGGTTGGGTTCCACCGACGCGATCAGCTCTATCAGCATCGTGCGGAAAACAATGACACCGTCCACGCCAGCCGCGCGCAGCAGGTCAATCGCTTTGGACTTGAGCGCCTCGCCGGCGGGCAGTTCGGGCACGACCAACAGCTTCAGCAGCGGCCCGTCGTGACCCAGCCGGCGGTCGGCGGCCTCCAGCGAGCGTTTCTCGACAAACTTTAGCAGTTGTTTCTTCGACAGCACCGACGGGCCGAACCGCTCGGTGTGCCACGGCTTGACCACGACAATGGCGCGGGCCACGCGCCGGAGGTCTTCCGGCGTCAGAATAAAGTTCGCCGGCGGCCCCGCGGCCAGGTCGGCGTGCGGGTTGTGGACGAGGAAGTCAATCTCCTCGTCGGCCGTCTTCTCGCGCGCCACCACGGCGTATTTGCGTTGCTGGCTGACCAGAAAACCGTGCAACTCGAAGAACTCGCGGACGATGGATTCACCGACGGCGGACATGGAGTGCCTCCTGTATCTCGGATTCGTGGACGGCGTCGCTGACGACCGTTTCGCCAATGCGGCGGGCCAGCACGAAGCGCAGCTTGCCCTCGCGAGCCTTCTTGTCGGAACGCATCGCGTCGAGCAGTTGCCCGAACGGCACGTCCGGCGGCGTCAGATCAAACCCCGCGCGCCGCAACAGCGACTCGATGCGGCCCACGTCGGCCTCGCCGAGGCCGGCGTGCCTCTGCGACAGGCGCGCCGCGGCCAGCATCCCGATGGCGACCGCCTCGCCGTGCAGGGAACGGCCGTCTTCGGTCACCGCCTCGATGGCGTGGCCGACGGTGTGGCCGAAGTTGAGGATGGCGCGCAGGCCGCTTTCGCGCTCGTCCTGCGACACCACGCCGGCTTTGATCGCGCAGCAGCGCGCGATCACGCGCGCCAGCAGCGCGGCGTCCCTGGCCATCAGCCGCGGCAGCTCGCGTTCCAGTTCGTCGAACAACGCCGCGTCGCTGATGATGCCGTATTTGATGACCTCGGCGACGCCGGCGCGGAACTCGCGCTCGCTCAGCGTGCGCAACGTCGCCGTGTCCGCGATCACCACGCGCGGCTGGTAGAACGCGCCGACCAGATTCTTGCCCTGCGGCAGGTTGATGGCGACCTTGCCGCCAACGGAGCTGTCCACCATCGCCAGCAACGTCGTGGGAACCTGCACGAGGTCTATCCCGCGTAGAAAC
>JAOACV010000113.1 GCA_026417675.1 Verrucomicrobiia bacterium | reverse complement strand
CTACTCTTCTTCCCTCGCCGCCGAAGACCGGCCGCTCGACGCCACCCGCATCGGCCGGCGCCTCAACGCGCTGATCCGCGCCCTCGACAGTCTCCCGCGCCAGGCCCGCCGCCTCCTGCGCTGGCAGGCCAAGCGCGATGCCGCCGACAAAGGCGTTCAGGCGCGATTCGTAGCCGAAGATGGCTTGAAGCGCGCTGGCCATGACGATCAGGGCAAAAAAGCCGAGGACAACTGACGGGATGCCGTTGAGCAACTCGATGGCGGGCTTGATCAACTCGCGCAGTTTCGGATGAGCCAGTTGAGAGACGTAAATGGCGGCGCCGACGCCGAGCGGCACGGAAAGCAGCAGCGCCACCAGCGAGGCCTTCAGACTGCCGATGATCAGCGGCACCATGTTGAACTTGGGGATTTCGCCGACCGGCTGCCAAATGTATTCAGGCTTGTCATAGCCGTGCCAGCGGTAGGGAAAGACCATCATTCTCCAACTGGTCGTGTTGAGCCTCGCATCCGGGTGAGTGCTTTCGGTCAACTCCTGGTTCTTCAACTCGACCAGTTCCCTCAACATCTGGGGATCAAAACCTTTGATGTCGGCCACGCTCAGCCCGACGTGCCTTGCTATCTCCTCTGGTTTGAGGTGCGCGAGCTGGTCCGGCGAAAGCGGTTTGCGGATCTTGGCGTTGTNGGTCTGGCCCAGCATGACCGGCAGCGCCTCGCGTCCAACAAAGACGAAGATCAGGAAAATGATCAGGATCGCCGAGAGGGAGGTCAGAAAGATGCCCCGCTCGACGAGCCACTCGCCCCATCGGATCCTGCGGCGCGCCAGCGGCACGGCATTCGTCCGGCCACACGCGCGCACGGCCGAAGCGTGCGCGGCAACATTGGTCGCTGCTCCCATATCTGGCTCGTTGTTCAAAACTGTGTTGCCGTTCGAGCGGCAAAAAAGCGGGGGCCTTGACGTTTGGCCGCCCAGTCGCGCGCGTCAAAGCCCCCGCCGGCATCTCCCGTCTCGCGAGCCGCTCTCAACAATAGCGGCCGCGACGAAGGCTTTGCGTCATCGCATGTTCTTGGGCAACGGGAAGTAGCCGATGTTCTTGACGATGGCCTGGCCTTCGTCGCTGATACACCAGTTGATAAAGGCGGCCACTTCTCCGGTGTCCTTCTTCGGATCCACATAGTTGAACAAATACCGCGAGATCGGGTAAGTGCCGGCAACTACGGCTTCCTCGGAGGGAGCGATCGCTTCGCCGCCGTCGGTCTTGCTCACGCGGATTGCCTTGACGCCCTCGCCGTAAGCGACGCCGCCGTAGCCGATGCCGTTGGGGTCTTTCGCAATACCTTGGATGACCGCCGCGGTGCCGGGCATGGTCTTGGTGGCTGCCGCGAAATCCCGGCCCTTAAGAACGTGCTCCTTGAAGAACTCGTAGGTTCCGGAGCTGTTCTCACGGCCGTAAAGCGCGATGGGCGCGGCGGGACCGCCCACTTGCTTCCAGTTGGTGATCTTGCCGGTGAAGATGGCCTCCAATTGCGGGAAGCTCAGCTTCTCGACCGGGTTGTCTTTGTGGACATACACTGAGATGCCGTCCAGACACACCTTGTATTCGCGGGGGCGGGCTTTGAACTTCGCCATAAACTGCGCGATTTCCTTGACCCTCATGGGGCGCGACGAGTTGCAGATGTCGGTGGTGCCGTTAAGCAGCGCGGCCAGACCCGTGCCCGACCCGCCGCCGGTGACTTGAATGGTGGTGCCGGGGTTTTTCTGCATGTAAACCTCCGCCCACTTCTGGCTGAGGATGACCAGCGTGTCGGAGCCTTTGACGGTGATGTTGCCCGCGTGGGCGACAGCGGCCAGCGTCACGGCGGCGGCTGTCACGGCGAGTGTTTGGATCGTCTGTTTTTTCATGGATGTGTCTCCTGATTCCAGTTGACGTTAACAATGCTTTGTTACGATTGAGTGACGGAAGGGTTTCGTCTTTGTGAAGTTCCTCCGCCCCGCCCGCGGGAGGGGTGCACGCAGTCTCCCGCGGGCAGGAGCGTTTCAGAGGAGCCTCAGAATTTGAACGACGTGTCCACCTGCACGCGAAGCATGTCTTCGCCTTTCCAGCCACGCACGGCATTGACGGTAGCGTTCGGCGTGTCGCTGATCTTGGTGGTCACGAAGGTCTTGAATGCCAACTGCCACCACTCCCGGATGTTGTAGGTGAAGGCGACCACGTGGCCCCTGCGGTCGGTGCCGCCGCTGCCCCAGTCGGAGTCGGTGATGGCGTCCCACGTCGCGTTGGCTTCGAGCACTTTATACTGATAGCCAACCGACCATTCGCCCTGCTTCTTGTTGCCGCCGAACATGGCTTGGAAAGTGTAGCCCGTGCATTGGCTGAGGGTGTTGGTGTTGCCGGTGGTCGTTACATCCTCGGCGTAGTCTTTCGAACCGTTCTTCAAGTATTCGCCGCTGAACGTCAGCACACAGGGCGTGCCCCACAACGGCTTTTCACGAATGGTCCAGGCGATGTCGCCGCGCGCATACCACACGCCGAAGTCGTCAACATAGTAAGCCTTCTCCGAGGCAGCCGTCGTGGTGATGGTCTGGGTCTTTCCGTCAACGTCCTTCACCTTGATCGTCTTGGCCGCCGTCTTGGTGACATCGGCCGAGTTGCCCTTGTTGGGTGACGAACTCTTGGGCGAAGCGGTGTTGGCGCTGTAGTTGATGCCCAAGTCCCCGAGGTGGCGGGTCGTGTAGTAACCGCCGGACAAGGTGGCCTTGACCGGCCCTACCTTGGCCTCCGCGCCAATCTGGAAGTCATACATGTAAATGTCGTGAACATCGCCGCTGACTTCATTGAGAGGGAATGCGCCGACGTTGGCGAAGGCGCGGTATTGCTGCTTATCGCCGAACGTGTAGTTGATTTGTCCGGCCACGCCCTCCGGGGTCACGTCGAAGTCATACACCATCGGCGACAGGAACTGGGGCTGCCAGATCGGGTTGTTCATCTTGCCGCCCGTGAGCGAGAACCAGTCCGCAAACGGCGGGGTTAACGTCACGTAGGCCAAGTCTATGCGGAATTCCTTGCGAGAGAAGTCATCGGTCAACGTTTGGTTGGTGCTGACCACATCCCCATTATCACCTGTGGACGAGGCGCGGAAGCCCACCTGCGCCCAATCCTGGAGCGTTGCTTTCACCCCCACGCGCGCGCGGTAGCGCCAGCGCAGCCGCTCGTCGAGGTCCTTCAGGTCGGCCGGAGGCGCATTCTTGCCATAGTGATCGTTCTCGAAGCTGAAATACTCGGCGCGCAACCGCAGGTCGCCGGCCCACTCGAGCGAGGTGAGGAACGAGGGCACCTTGACTTTGTTGGCCACCTCGACGGATTTCGCCATTTCGACGTCCGCCTGCTCCCGGATGTCGTTGGCCTCGCGTTGCGTGATGAGGCCCTTCTTGACCAACAGGTCGAGAATGGCGTCGTTGCCTGACGCCGCCGGTCCGGTCGCCATCGCCACCAAGGCGGCCAAGCTCACCATCATTATTATATGTCTCTTGCTGCTCTTGTGCTTCATCGGTCTCCTTGAGTTACGAGTTTCCGTTTCTGGTTTCCGAAATCGCCGGCGAGACTAGGGGAGGGGCGTCACAGACGAAGGTCGGGATGGTTACAAAAAGGTGACAATCCAACGCGTAACCGGCCCGCCCTCCCCTCAATGGCGCATCAGCAACGCCTGCACCCGCGCCAAAAGCTCCGCCATCTCGAACGGCTTGGTCATGTAGTCCTCTGCGCCCAGATCGAACCCCATCAGTTTGTCTTGCGTCCCGCTCATCGCGGAGAGCACCAGGATCGGAACGCGGCGCGTGAGGGGGCTGCGCTTCAACAAACGGCACACTTCGAATCCGTGCATCTTGGGCAGCATCAGATCGAGCAGGATGAGGTCCGGCGGATGCCGCAACGCCGTGTTCAACCCATCCAAACCGTCGGCCGCGACCGTCGTCTGATAGCCGCGTCGCCGCAGATGGTATTCCAGCAGCCGCGAAACGTCGGTCTCGTCCTCAACAATCAGGATCGTCTTTTGTGGAGGCCGGCTCATGGTTCAAGAAACGGTTGCCACGTGGCCGCCCCGCGTCGCCTGGTTTTTTGCCAGCAGACCGTCCACACGCGACAAGAGCTTGCCGGCATCGAAAGGCTTGACCAGATAACTATCCGCGCCGACGGCAAGACCCCGCTGCCTGTATTCGTCCGTCTCCAGCGCGGTGAGAATCAGAATCGGGATGTGCGCGGTGTGCGGATTGGACTTCAGCAGCCGGCAGACCTCCAAGCCGTGCATCCGGGGCAACATCAAGTCGAGGATGATCAGATCCGGCCAACGGCGGCTGGCTTGCTCAAAGCCCCTCTGACCATCGTGCGCGATCAGGGTGTCGTAGCCGCAGTGCTGCAAGTAGAATTCGAGCAAGCGCGACAAATCCGGTTCGTCCTCAACGATCAGGATCAGTTTGCGGTGGTCGAGTGCCATGCCCCCAGCATGGAACACCCATGTCACGGCTCAAGCGCGGCCCGGTTACGAAAGCGTCAATTCGCCCTCTGTCCCAGACGAGATGGCCCCGGCCTCTCCGGAGGATCGCGTCGCGCGCGTCATCCCCGTCCCACGCAACCGCGCTCCCGCGGGCCGGCGCGATGGCCGGGGCTTTTCACCAACTTGTCACAGGTCCGCGCTTTGGACGTAGCATGGCTGGTCTTAAGTGGCCTGGTGTTTCGCCCGCTTGCGGCATCGGGCGAACGGTTGAAAGACAAACAGATTCGCGTAGCAGCAAACAAAGAAGAAGAGAGCAGACGCCATGACCACCACGAAGAATGTCGTCGTATTCAGCAACATTCCGAACGAACTCGTCGCGCAACGGGCCTGGGAGATTTACGTGGCCAGCGGGTGCAGACCAGGGAGAGACTTGGAGAACTGGCTGCAGGCCGAAGCGGAAGTCAAACACGAATTGTCGGCCGTTGCCGCATGGGTTGACGATTGGTCCTCCGTGCCCGATCAGGGCGCTTGCGTGCGGTCAGCCGCGTGAGGCGGAAACGGCTCGCATGACAGCTCGATTCACAGCCGCGGTTTCCTTCGTCCGGGGTCGTTTCGTCCTCCCCTTGCCGGCGATCGCTCCCGCTGGCGCTTCCTCATCAAGCCGCCGTTCCCGATCACGGCGGAGGTCCCCGGCGAAGCCAGCGTGACCGGGCAGCCCGCACCCCTGCTGCCAGGTCAACGCCCCGAGCCAGGCGTGAGTTCCCCGCTCACGCCTGGCTTTTTTGTCGCCGGGTCGTGCGGAGGAAAATGGTCGGGCCGCCGCCCTTGCTGAGAGAGTCGGGCTTACGCTGCGAGCGGCAGGAGCAGTTGCGCGGGGCTGTAGGCGCCAAGGAATGCGGGTTGCAGCGCGGGCGCAACCGGCCAGCAACGAGGCGCCGGCTGCCCGGATTTTTCACGGTAGAACGTGATGGCCACCGCCCGGTTTTCCCGAATGGATTGCTTGACGGCATCGGGATGTTTCTCGCAATGCAGCAGCGTCTTCCACGAAATGATATGCCGGGGCTTGTGGAAATCGCTGTTGGCGAGGAACGGCAACTGTTGGCGCGCGATCGGGTTGAAGAAGTCCAGGCGGCTGGCGACCTCCCACGCGTCTAGCAAGGGCGCAAATTCCCTGCGATGGTTCCATAGATAGCGCGTGTTGCGCTCGCCCAGCCGGTGCATGGTGTGCGGATGGGCTGCCACGGCCAATCCGCCCTGTTGATGGATGGCGCGGATCAGCGACTTGAGATCGAGATTGGGATTGACGGGCGCCTGCAAATCGAGCGCGAGCAGGTGGGCCGAGCCATCCACGGTCAGCCGGTCCTTGTTCAACTCCAATCCGGTCATCAAGACCATGTTGTATTTGGCCCACGCCCGGCGCTTCTCGCGCTCGATTACGTCGAAATACGCCGCCATCTTCTCCGGTGTCATCACCAGGCCCGTGAAACCTGTGAGCCTGCCGATGGCGTGACGCTTCTCGGCGGCGTGGTCGGTGATGCAAAGACAGTCAAAACCGCGTTCGCCGTAGAAATCCACCAATGCCTCCGGACTCAGTTCGCCGTCGGAAAACGTCGTGTGCGCGTGGAAGTCGCACAGCAACGGGCGGTCCGGTTCGAGAATGGCCGGCACCGCCGGACCGCGGGGGCGAGCCGTGGTGGCAAGCATTGTGAAATCATCCGGCGTGCGAGGCCAGGCGTCGCACTGCTCCAGAATGCTGCCGGCGATGCGCAGGGCCGCGTCGGGCCGGCTGTGCCGGTCCAACGCGGCTTTCCAGTTTCGCCACACTTTCGCGTCGTTCCCGACCGCGCCGCGCACGGCGGCTACCACGTCATCATCGCGCTCGGCGATCGTGCCGACGCCGAGCATCTCCACCAGCCGCGCGTTGCCCTCTTCCTGGCCGGGAATGGCCTGATTGACAATGATGGGGCACCGCGCGGCGATGGCCTCTTGAACCATCGCGCCGCCCGCCTTGGCGATGACCAGGTGCGAAGACGCCAGCAACTCCGGCATCCGTTCCGTCCAGCCGAACACGTGCGCGCGGTCCCGCGCATGGCGCGTGCGCCGCGCGATCCGCTCGCGCAGCCGGCGGTTGGCGCCGCAGGCGATGGTCAGTTGCACGCCCGGAATTTCCAGCAGACGCTCGATCACCCGGCCGGCGTTTGCCTTCCCGTGATGAATGACATAGAGCACGCGGGTCCACTCGTCGTTGCACGGATCGGGCATGAATTGCCATTCAGCGAGTTCCTGGAACCGCGGCGAAACGGGGAACCCGTAGGCCAGCACTTTTTCTGAAGGCACGCCCGCGCGTGTCAACACCTCGGCGGTCAGTTGGTTCGGGACGAAGTAACAATCCGACGCCGGCGCGTGCCACGCGGAGTGGACGCTCAGCGAATCGGTAACGACCGTCACGCTGAGGAAGGGCCGCTCCCGATAGTCCGCGTAGAGGTCGTCAATGACCCACTGGTAGGCGGGATGCGTGGCGATCACGGCATCCGGTTCGACCGACGACAGCAAGTCGCCCAACGTTCGCCGCAGTTTTCCCAGCCAACGCAGCGGGTTGCCGGTGGCCGGCCCGCGGTCCGACGCGCGATAAAGCCACGCCCACAACCGCGGCGCGTGCCGCACCATGGCCAGATGCGTCCGCCGCGCCCATTCGTGCCGCGCGCCGTAACAAAGTTTGAGCAGATCCAACACCTGCACCTGGACCTCCGGCGCGACGCGCCGAAACGCGTCACGCAGGTTGAACGCGGCCGTGTTGTGGCCCTGGCCGAAGCTGGCTGTCAGGATGATCACTCGTCGCATAAG
>JAOACV010000112.1 GCA_026417675.1 Verrucomicrobiia bacterium | reverse complement strand
TTGCTGCAAAGGGATGTTCCCAAAACGCTCTGGACCTTTGCCATTTGGGCGGTCTATGCCGGGCTGGTGGGCGTGCGGATGACCGGGCGAGTGCGCGGCAGGAAAATCGCGCTCGCCTCGATTGCCTTGCTGGTGATTCTGCTGGCGACTTTCTGGATCGTCAATCTGGTGTCCACGGCGCACCGGTTTTGAACATGGAGATCGTCGTTGTTGGCTTGAATCATCGCAGCGCGCCGGTAGACGTCCGCGAGCGACTGGCCTTCACTCCCGCCAAGCTCGACTTTGCGCTGAGGGCGCTGCGCGGCGTGCCGGGGTTGGCGGAGGGCGTCATCGTCTCGACCTGCAATCGGGTGGAGATTTACGGCACCAGCCAAACGGCGGGCGAGGCGATCAGCGGCATTGAGAGCTTTCTGCACTTCTACCACGGCGTGGACCAACGGGTGGAGCGGGAGATGTATCGCTACGCGGAACCGCGCAGCATCGAGCATCTCTTCCGCGTTGTGTCCGGCCTCGACTCGATGGTGTTTGGCGAAACCGAGGTGCTGGGGCAGGTCAAGCAGGCCTACGAACGCGCCCGGGCCTGCGGGAACACCGGCAAGGCGCTGAACCAATTTTTCCAACGCGCGTTTCAGGTGGCCAAGAAAATCCGCTCCCAGACTCAGATCACACGAGGCAGCATCTCGGTTGGCTCGGTTTCCGTGGAGCTTGCCGAGAAAATCTTTGGCGATCTGGCCGCGTCGCAGGTCATGATTATTGGCGCAGGCGACACGGGTGAAAAGACCGCTCGCTCGCTGCAAAGCCGGGGCGCGCATGCTGTGCTCGTGGCCAACCGCACCCACGACCGCGCGGAAGCACTCGCCGCCGAACTCGGCGGACGGGCAGTCCGTTTCGACAGGCTCAACGAGGAGATGGTCCATGTGGACATCGTCATCAGTTCGGTCACCGTGCCGCACTACATCGTGACGCGCGAGAAGGTGGAACCTCTGATGGCGGCGCGCCAGAACCGCCCGCTGTTTCTGATTGACCTCGGCGTGCCGCGCAACATCGAGCCGGCGGTGAACGAGCTTGACAATGTTTACCTTTACAACATTGACGATCTCCAGGAGATCGCGAACGCCAACATGCGCGCGCGGCAGGAAGACCTCGCCCGCTGCAATGAACTGATAGCCGCCAACGTGGAGAAATTCCGCCAATGGCTGCGCCGCCTGCCGCCGCAGTCGCAGCAGGTCATCCATCCCGCCTCCGAGCCTCTGAACACTTCCCGATGAACGGCGGCAGCCAACCCATCATCCTAGGCNCGCGCGGCAGTGCCCTGGCCCTCGCGCAGGCGAACATGGCGCTGGATCTGTTGCGCAGAGCGCATCCGCGCCTTCGGTTCGATTTCAGGATCATCAAGACCTCAGGGGATATGAAAAGGCGGCCCGCCGTTCTGCCGGATGCGGGCGTGAAGGGACTGTTCACGCGCGAAATCGAACTGGCGTTGGCGGGGCGCCGCGTAAACGTTGCGGTGCATAGTTTGAAGGATTTGCCGACGGCGTTGCCGCCCAGGTTGATTCTGGCAGCGACGCCCAAACGCGGTGACGCGCGCGATGTGCTTATTTCGCGCGGACCGTCCCTGCGTGAAATGCCCGCGGGCGCGACGATCGCGACGGGAAGTTTGCGCCGCAGGGGACAGTTGCTCGCCCTGCGACCGGACCTGAAACTTGCGGACATTCGCGGCAACGTCGAGACACGACTTGAGAAGCTGCGGGCCTGCGCCGACTGGCACGGCATCGTGCTTGCCGCGGCGGGCTTAGCGCGGCTGAATCTGAACCTGGCGGACTGGGGGCTCGTGGCGCATCCTTTCGCGTTCGACGAAATGCTGCCTGCGCCATGTCAAGCCATCATCGGTTTGGAAGCGCGGGCGGATGACGCGCGCACGCTGGAACTGCTCCGCCCGATCAACCACTACGCCACATTCCAAGCCGCCCTGGCGGAACGCGCATTTGCGCACGCGCTCGAAGGCGGTTGTCGCACCCCCATTGCGGCCTGCGCCGAGGTGACGGAGAACCGGCTGGTTCTGCGCGGCGCGGTGTTTGCGGCGGACGGCCGTGCCCGCTTTTGTGATCAAACGGCGGGCGATGCGTGCGATGCGGAAAAGCTGGGCACCGACCTGGCGCAGCGGGCGAAGGCGGCGATGCAATGAATCGAATCCGTCATTTGCGGCTTGTCACTGCTCAGGCATCATTCTTCACTAATCACGTTGCATGAATGGCATTGTCTATCTTGTCGGCGCGGGTCCCGGCGACGTGGGGTTGTTGACCCTGCGCGGGGCGGAATTGCTCGGTCAGGCCGAGGTCGTCGTCTACGACTACCTGGCGAACCCGGAATTGCTGCGCCTATGCCCGCCGGACGCGGAGATCGTTTACGCCGGCAAGTCGGGCGCGCGCCACGAAATGGAGCAGCACGAAATCAACCGGTTGCTCGTGGAGAAGGGCCGCGCCGGCAAGCGCATCGTTCGCCTCAAGGGCGGGGACCCGTTTGTCTTCGGCCGCGGCGGCGAGGAGGCCGAGGCGCTGGCGGCGGCGGGCATTCCCTTTGAAGTTGTGCCGGGTGTCAGTTCAGCGGTCGCGGCCCCGGCCTATGCGGGCATTCCCGTAACGCACCGCAGCATGGCCTCGGCGCTGACGATTCTGACAGGCCACGAAGACCCGACGAAGCCGGAGACGGCGATTGATTGGGCGCAACTCGCCCGGTTCGATTCGACCAAGGTCGTCCTGATGGGCGTCGGCAACATCGGCAAGATCGCCGATGCGTTGCGCCAGCACGCGCCCCCAGACACGCCCGTGGCGATGATTCGCTGGGGCACGACGGGGCAGCAGCAAACCGTGACGGGGACATTGGAGAACATCGCGCAGAGGGTGGAGCAGGCAGGCCTGAAGCCGCCGGCCGTGATCGTCATCGGCCCGGTCGTCAAGCTGCGCGAGCGGTTGAATTGGTTCGAGACAAAGCCCTTGTTCGGCAGACGCGTTGTGGTGACGCGCGCGCGCGAGCAGGCCAGCGAGCTGAGCCGGCGGTTACGCGAGCTAGGCGCGGACGTGCTGGAAATCCCCACGATCAAAATTGTGCCGCCGGCTTCGGACAAAATCCTGCGCGAAGCCATCGAAGGCATTGGGGAATACGATTGGCTGGTGTTCACCAGTCCCAACGGCGTCGAGCATTTCTTCCGCGTCTTCTTCGAGATTTATCACGACATCCGCGCCATCGGCGGGGTCAAGATCGCGGCCATCGGCCCCGCGACGGCGGCGCGCGTGGCGCAACTGCACTTGCAGGTGGATTTGCAGCCGACGGAGTTCATTGCCGAGGCCGTCTTAGAGGCGTTCAGGAAGCTCGACATTGAAAACCAAAAGTTCCTCCTCCCGCGCGCCGACATTGCGCGCGACGCGTTGCCTCAAGGTCTTGAAGAGCTCGGCGCGATTGTGGACAAAGTGGAATGCTACCGGACCGTGCTGGAGACCGACGACGTGGGGGGCAACATCGCGCGCCTGTGGGCCGAAGGCGCGGATGCGATTACCTTCACCAGCAGTTCGACCGTTGAAAACTTCTGCAAGCTGGTGGACATGGCGGCGTTGCTTAAGAAGTTTCCCGCGATCAGGCTGGCGAGCATCGGGCCGATCACGTCGGCGGCGCTAATGCGACGCGGGTTAAGTGTGGACATTGAAGCCGGCACGCATACCATTGCCGGTCTTGTTGAGCGAGTATGCAAGAGTCTTCTGAGTCAAAAAAAGTGATCATCAAGACGCCGCAGCAGGCCAGACGGTTGAGCATTCTGGTCATCAGCGTCAGTCTGGTCGCGGCGGGCGTGGGGATCCTTTTTTTTCCTAAGGAGCGGCACTGGATTCTGGCGATAGCCGGCGGCATCTCGTTGGTGGTCGCGGGGGCTTTCTTGATGTTCCGGCCGAGGGAAGCTACCCGCGTCTTCGCCGTTGTGGGCGGCATGGTGTTGCTCATTGCGGGAGGCATCATGATGCTGACGCCGGGGCCAGGCATCCCGGCCTTGATCGGAGGGTTGGCACTGCTTGCCACGGAATTTGTGTGGGCGCGGCGAATGCTGGAGCGAGTCAAGGCCGAGGCGTTAAAGGTAAAGAACGCCGTTGTGGGCAGTCTCAACGACAAGAAGTCCAACGACGAAAAAAAATGAGCGGGCCGATTTCGCTGGGGTCGCGCCTATGAAGAACCACCTCGCGTTGAGGTTTGAGGCTGGGCGTGCCTCGCCAGCCTGCGCGAGAAACATTCCAAGTTAACCCGCCAAGAACCGTGTCACTCGCCCGTCTGGGGCCAAGCAACTGGCGGCCGTTCGATGTTGAATGTTCAGCGGCCGCAGCACCCGCGCCGGTTATGGCGGGGGCGCAGGCGCAGGCGGGGCGGGCGCTGCCGGCACTGGCGCCGGCGCGGGCGCGACAGGCGCGGGGGCCGGTGGAGCAGGCGGTGGTGCTGAACATCCCCCCAACAGTAACGTGATCGCGGCGAGCGCGATACCAAGCGCTGACTGACCGCGCACGATGAAAGAGGTCATGAGGGACTCGTTCCGGATAGCTGGGTTCGTCTTCACGTGTTTGGTCTCCTATAACGCAGCCATGTGGCCCTTTCGTCAAGGTTTCTTTTCAAGGTCGCGTTTGGGTTTCTGGCTTCGGGATTGCGCCGCCGTAGTAAGCACGGCCGTTTCATTGATGGCAGCAGATGACGCCGGCGTTCAAACGAAGCGAAGATGATTCGACACGAGTTCACCTCGCGTTCCGGGCCCAAGTTCAACTACCGCTCGAATGAGAGGAGAGACTCACGGACGTGCTCCCGACTCTTCCACTATCTCCACCAGCAATTGCAGCTTCCACGGTTCCACGCGCGGCGCGACTGAGCAGGCGGTGCTGAGGATGTAGCCGCCGCCGGGCGAGCCATCGCGCAAGCATCGGCGGGCTTCGGCGAGGACCTCCTCACGGGTTTTGTAGCTCAGCAACGCGACCGAGTTCATGTTGCCCTTGATGAAGAGCTTGTCGCCGATAGCGCGCTTGGCGTCGGCCAACTCGACGTTGCCGAGCGGGGGCGGGTCGAGCGTGTCGAGGCCGTCCACGCCGGTTTCCACCATCAGGTCGAGCCGGTCGCCGATCTTGCCGCAGGTGTGGGTGTAAATCGGCACGCCGCAGGCGTGGACGGCGTCGCTGAGGCGGCGCTCGTAGGGCGTCACAAACTCACGATACATCTCCCGCGAGATAAACGACCCGCCCGCGAAGGCCGAGGAGTTGAGCACCGCGTCCACACCGCGCCGGGCCTGCGCGGTCGCCCAGGAGACCGACGCGACGGTGAGGCGGTCGAGAAGAGCGTGGGCCTTGGGCGGGTCGGTTAACAGGGCGATCAAGGCAGCTTCGTAGCCGAATAGTTCGCAAAAGTGCGTGAAGGGCGAGAAGACCTCACCGTGGACGGAGACTTCGTCGCCGACGGCGGCGCGGACGAGGTCAATGGTGCGGTAGAAATAATCGGGGATTTCGCTCAGCGGGCCGGGGCGGGCTTTGCCAGCGAGTGTCGGGATATGGTAGGTGTTCCAGATGTAACCAGGCAGTGCGTCGAGACCGTCGAGCTTGTCGGGGTCAATCGTGTCGAAGTCCGCCCGCTGCGGTTTGGAGGGGTCAGCGGGGAGCAGGCTGGCGTTGTCGTCCCACGGCACCAGCGTCGTGTGGCCGTTGCGCCAGGTCAGTAGTTCGCCCTTGGCGGTTTTCTGGATCGAGACGGCCTCATCGAGGATGTCGGCGGGGCGGCCGGGAAGGTTAATCAGGATGCCGTCGAATCGGTAACGGCGCTGGAGCGTCACCAGCGCTTCCGCGAAACCCTCGCTGGTGAACCAGATGCGGTGCGGCGGCAGACCGGTGTTGAGGAAGTAATGGCCGAGCGAGAGCTGGCACATCACCGGCACGCGGTCAGTCATGCGATGTTCCATCGCGGCGGCTATTCGTTGGCGGCTGTTCATGGGTGAAAGAGATCGAGAGTCATTACCAACGGCGCGAAGCCCTGAACAAATTCCAAAACAACGCATGGAGCGGAGCAGCCCGGATTACACAGAACACGACTAAGCTTCCGATGGGCGACTCTTGGAAAAGATAGCAGCCTGGAGAATGCAGAGGCATGGCTAGCGCAAAGTAACTGTAGAAGGACGAGTGGCGCACCACCAGCCAGAGAGCTAGAAGCATAAGCGTGCTGACAGCCCAGCCGATCAAGCGTTTGGTCATAGCGTTCATGTCATCGTCTAGGCGATACCAGCACGAGCGCCTTCGCGTGCAACGAGGCGTTCGCGGCAGGGTGCGGCGTCACTGCGGGCCGGTGAGTTGAAAGTCGTCGAAATAGACTTTGCCGGTGCCGACCATTTGGAGGAAGAAGTAGAAAGGCCAGCTCTCGCCGCGACTGGCTTTGGATCCGGGGATCATGAAGGTGCGGGTGAATTGCTGCCAGGAAGGTCCGGCGGCGACCTGGCCCTCGACTTTGTGAACTTCCCAAGTGGCAGTGCCGCGACGGGCCGGGTTGTCCACCGCCTCAACCATGCCGAGGAACCAGTTGACACGGATGTCTTGGCCACGATACCAGAAGGAGAGGGTATAGTTTTTGCCGATGGTCAGCGGCCCGGTGGTGGTGCTAAGCCATTTGCCACCGAGTTCCCACGTGCGGCTGAGCCAGTCCACGTTGCCCCAACCGGAGTGTGCCTCCCAAAACATGTTGTAGCCTGGATAATTGTGGAGGTAGCTCCACTTCAGGAAATATTTGCCGCTCTTGGGTTTGATCGTCTCGCCGCCGGGGCCGGCATCGGATTCGACGGCCTCGGAGAGGAAACAGGAGTTGGACCAGCGTGAATAGGAGTAGCCCCAGCCGACGGCTTGCTGGCTGTCTTTCTCGGTGTCCAGCCCGGTGATGAAAGCGGGCTTGCCGATGACGGGCTTGGTCTTGCTGCCGGTGTTGAGGGCAATAAGCACGCGGCCGTCGTTGCGCCCAAAGAGCAGGTCGGTCAGTCCGTCGTCGTTCCAATCGCAGGGATACGCGCAGACCATCGGATGGATGAAGGTGTTGGTCGCGCCGCCGACGGGGATATACTCGGTGAAGTCGAGCAGGGTAGGGGCGGCCTTGCCTTGGATGGCGGCGACGCTGGTGCCGGCAGCGGTTTTCTTTCCTTTGAAAAAGCTCAACCGGCCCTCGCGTTCGCCCACAAGCAGGTCGGGGATACCATCGCCATCCCAGTCGGTGACACAGGGGGTGAGTTGTTCTTTGCCCTCACCATAGGCGAGCGGGAACTTGGAGCCTTCCTCGAAGATGGGGTTTTGGGCGGAGCC
>JAOACV010000111.1 GCA_026417675.1 Verrucomicrobiia bacterium | reverse complement strand
TCCGGTTTCCTTTCGGACCGCTCGGCGAACGCAAAGAACACCGTGCGCGCGTCGAAGGAAAGGGCGAGTGTGGTGAAGTTGCCGTTGCCCAGCCGGCCGCGGATGAGGTCGCGCGTCTTGAGTGACGAACCGGGCCGTTCGAGCACAAAGACACCGCCGCCGGCCGGGACGTTGCCGTAGTCGTAGAAGTAGCCCATGTATTCGTGAAGCATTTGGCACACAAACCGGTTGCGCTTCATGAACAACAGCGGCTGTCCCGTGATGCGCGGATCCTTGAGCGCCAGTTCTCGCGCAAGCCATCGGACGCGGCGATAAAGCGCAAGCCGGCCGGCCGCATCGAGCGAATCCATCCCTTCCGCCTCTCGCTGCAACTCCGCCAGTGTCGCCGCCGCTGCGCCGTTTCTGTTCTTTTGCCAATGCTCCAGCAAGCGCGCGGCCCGCGCGATCGCCTCGCGGACACTCTCCGGCGATCCAGCCGCGCGTCCCCAACGCTTCTCCTGTCTGGCCCAATCCTCCTCGACCGCGCGCCGCATCTCCGCGTCAGGTGGTCCCGCGTCGGCGCCGACGGCGCGCGTCAGCAGGGCCAGCCAGCAAATGCCGACCAGCCACAGGCGATGTGCCGATGAAAGTCTTAAGCTACTCCACGGTTTCATAGCGCAGCAAGCGGACGGGGCCGAGCAGACCCGACGGCACCATCTCCTTGTCGAACGGCAGGTATCGCTTCACATAGGAGTTCAGCAGCCAGCCTTTCTTTTCCAGTTCCGCGAACCGCTCCGGATTGCCGGCCAGTTCGTTGGCCGCCGTGTTCGTGACCCCGATTTCGAGGAGATTGCGGCCGGCTTTGATCGCGTCGCCGACCGGCCAGCGGAACGGCCGCCACGCGAGCGCGCCGAGGTCTTTGTCGTTCAGGCGGACGTGCGCCGAGTATTTCACCTCACCGAGATCCAGATACAGGTCATGCCTTTTGTCGGCGAGGCTGCGCGGAACCGCGAACTCCTTCGTGTAGCGGGCGGTGCCGCAATAGCCCGGCTCGCCGTAGTCGGCCCATGTCTTCAGCGGGCCGCGGAACTCTTTGCCGGCAATCACCAGCTTCCATTCGCCTTCAATCGCTACGCTCTCACTGCCTGGCTTCAGCGCTGGCCGAGGCTCTGTCGCTTGTGAAGCCGACGGCCCCAGCACAATGGTCCGCGCCTCATACGGTTCGAGCGTTAACGACATGCGGATCCCATCGCCCTGCCGAGTCCACGCGGCGACGCGCGCCCTCTTGCCCGTGACGGCGTCCCAATACTCCGGCGTGCCTGCGCCTCGCAACGTCGCCGTCAGATCGAGCGCGCGGTCGGACTCGTTGAAGATGAAATACACGTCGCCATCAGCCAGACGACGGTGGACGTGTTTCACGGCGGGACAGGCGGCGCTCAGCTTTAAGTCGGGCGGCGGCAACAAACCAAGCAAGTCCGTCTCAGCGGCCAAGGCGGCCCAAGCCAGATTGGCTGGCCCTTTGGCGGCGTGCAGGTAGGTCTTGCCCGCAACCAACTCCGGCCACTGTTTTACGAAGATAACTTTGCCGCCCGCTTTGGCAAACGCCTCCAGCCGCGCGAGCGCCGTCTCCGAGATTACCTTCACCGGCGGCACGATCACGGCGCGATAGCTCTGGCCGCTCTGGTTCACCAGCGCCATCGCCTCAAGCTTCAATCCCGACTGCAATGCCTGCTCGTCCACGAAATCGAAGTCGCGCTGGTTCTCCAGGAGCCGCTGCGCAATCGCCAGTGTCGCTTCGTTGGCCGTGAAGTCGCCGAGCCAGCCGCTTGTCGTCGGATAGTAGAGCGCGATGGCCGCTGTCGGCTGGCCCACCGAAAGCAGATAGGACATGCGGTTGGCATAAGCGAATAGTTGCGCGAACTGCGGCCACTGGGGGCTGAGATTCAGGTCGGGCGGACAGAAGTAGGGGCGGAACGTCTCACGCGAGGAGAGATACGACATGGTTTGGAAGAGGTTGATGCCGCGCGCGAAGTGATGGTCGAGCACCCATTTGGCTTGCTCGACGCTCAGCCCGCGGCCATAGACGGCGTAGCCCTCGCTGAACGCCCGCGGCCGGCCCCACACGTGCGCGGCGGACGACGCGAGTTTCGCATAGTCGGCGACCTTGTCGGGCCATATCTGCCGCCAGATGGCATCCACGCCCGGCACCTGCACCGGCCTCATGCACTTGAAGTAATCGCCGTTGAGCGCCACGAGTGCTTTCATGTCCTCCTCGCCGCAAATGTGCATCTGGAACTCCATGCCGTGGCTTGCGCACCAGTCCGCCTGCGGCTTGAAGAAGTTGTCTCGGTAGAGGTCGGTCCACACATCCCAGTAGTCCGCGCGCACGCGCCGGTCTTCCTCACGCGGCTCCTGCGCGAACAGCTTCGGCAGATGCGGACGCACATCGTAGCCTTTGCGCCGCTCGAACTCCTCGAAGATGTCCCTTGTGTAGGGCACACCGGGGAACGACGGCTCGTCGCCCATGAAACCGAGCACCGTGCGGCCGAACTCGTCGCCGATGTGCCGGCGATACTGCTCGTGAACGTCTTTCAGAAAATCCGCCGTGGCCGCCAGGTCCAGCGCGTCGAACAACGAATACGTTGCGTCCTTCTTGAAGCCGGGCGCGTGGATGTAGCGCGTCGCCGAGGTGCGATACTCCGGCTTCACCTCGACTTGGCCGGCCGGCGTTTTTTTCGCCACGAGAACCTGCATGCGTTGCCACGGCCGCTCGCGCGACACCTTGCCGCCGATGAACCCGCTCGGATAACAGCCTTCGTCGACGATCCAGACACGGATGCCGCCGCGCTTCGCCTCCTGCACCGCGAACTTCACACGCTCGAACCACGCCGGCGAGAGATACTCTAGGTTCGTCAGGCCGTTGTAACACCACAACATTACCGATCGGACGCCGTGCGCCTTCAAGTCCGAGAGGTCGCGTCGGATGTTGGCGTCCGTCATCTCCCCGTTCCAGAACCACCACATCGTCAGGCTGTATTCCGCCGGCGGCTCCGCGAACTTCCGCGCCGCGTCGCCCACGCTCGGCATGACAACCCGCTGCCACTCGCGATCTACAAGCTGTCCGCCCGCGAGCGACGGCGAAAAATCAAAAACCGACACAAAGCCTGCGAGGTTCGCCAAGCCGCACAAAAGGGGGCGGAATTTGCTCATGTGTTTGCTGCCCTCATGCCTCTTTGTTTTTTTGTTCGTGACGCCTGGTCACGGCTGCCCCTTGATCTCGGCCGCCATTTCCAGGATCGCGCCGAGCATTTTCTCCGAAGCCTGCGGCTCCATCCGGCTCGTGCCGAGCCACGTCTCGTAGCCGCCCAACTCAAAATGCCGGGGCGTGGGCAGGTATCCGAGGCTCTCGTGCGCCAGCGACACCATGAACGCCGGCTGCACGGCGCTCCGTTTCTTGAATTCCAGCCCGATCTCGCAAAACACCTCGCACGGCATCGCCGCGATGCACACCGGCCCGATGCGGAAGACCTGCAACGGCGCGGAAACCGTCTTTGGCATCTCCGCCACGCTCAACGTCCGGCGCGCGTAGATCGCCGGCATGTCCACCTTGTTGGATTTGGGCGCCGGTTTGGCAAGCGTCGCCTTCGCCCAGGCGAGTTGCTCGGCGGTGGGCTGGCGGGAGCCGACGGTGAGCTCACGGTAGCGCGCGGCGAGCGTCACGCCGCCGCGATACTCGGCTTGGGCGAGCGCGGCGTGGACTTTGCGCGCGATGTCGTCGGCGATGGCCCGCATCCGGACGTAGGGCGGCAGCGAGGGGCGCGGCTTGCGAAAATTGATGCTGTTGATGTCGCCGCTGGTGCCGTTGGCCATCATCGCCACGAACGGCGGATCCTGGTCCCGCGCGCCGAGCAGCCGTTTGAGTTCCTCGCAATACATGCCGTAGTAATCCGCCGAAATGTCGCCGTCGCGCGTGCCGCCCACGTAGTGCAGCGAGTAGGCCGAATAGACCGCAATGGGCCGTCCCTCCGGATCGCGCAGCGCAAGAACCGAGACGGCCGGGTCGGTGGGGCCGGCCGGCTCGACCAAATCGGGGCTGCCGCCCGGAGGATTCATCTTCACGCGGTCCACGCCGCCGAAAGGATTGGGCGGGACGGTGCCTGGTGTCATGAACCAGCGGCGATTGGAGACGTGCTCCGGCGCGTCGGCGGTCACAAACGCTGCCTGCGCCGGCCGCAGCCTGCCGATGGCGGTCTGCACGCCGTCGGCGATCCGCCGCGCCACGAACTGGTTGTATTCGCCCGGCGTCCCCTTGCCCGACGCGATGCAAGCCGAATGCGTGTGCACTGCCGAAATCAGCACGTGCTCCGGCGGGATGCCCGTGTTCTGCTGGATCAACTTCCGGGCCTCGCTGCTCACGCTGCGGCTGATCCCCAACAGATCGCACACCACCAGCGCAAGCCGCGTCCTGCCATCGTCCAGCACGAGGCAGCGCGCGTGCAGTTCATCGTGGACGTTGGTGGCGATGGGCCGGACGAAGTTGCCGACGATCTCGCCGCCCAGAAACGGCGTGATGTTGCTCGCCGCCGCGCCCGCGCGAAACACAGCCCTGTCCGGCGAAGCTGCGAAAAGTTTGGGGGTTGCCAGACAAACAACCGCCAGCATCAATGTCAGTGCCTTCGTCTTCATCATTTCCTCACAATCGCCGCGCTCCAGCCTTCGGCGAGGCGAAGCTCGGTGAACGTCTGGCCGTCTTGCATCAGCAACGGCGCGCGGAAACCAGGCACCTCGCGGCCGGTGTCGTCATAGACGTGGACCTCGTGCTTCGAGGCGTCGCCCCAACCGAACAGACCGCTGCGGTTGGTCAGGATGCGTTCCCGGCCGATGATGTAGCCCTCGCGCAACTCCACCGGCGTGATCGGATACATGAACTTCGTGATCGTCTCGTAGGCCGGGATGACCTGCATGTCGCTATACCAGTGCGACACGCAGCCGTAGTCAAGCGCCGCGATCATGTTGCGGTAGGCGTCCTCCTGGCTGCGCTCGGTCAGATGATCGCCCAGCGCGATGGGCGAGTGTAGCTGGGCGCGGGCGCAGTTGCTGATGCTGCCGGTCTCGCAGAAGCGCGGGAACTTCAGCCGCGCCACGGTGCGCGTGTGTGGCTGGCCGTTGGCGATGAACGGCCCGCGCGCCATGATCTCCTTGATGAGCGCGACGCGCCACGGCTGCGACAGGAGCGTGACGGAGGACTTCAGCCGGCGGATCTTCATCGTCTGCGGGTCAATGTCGGCCGAGCAGCCGTCCCACGGCTCGCCGTAGTGGTAGGCGTAGGCGCTGTATTCCAACTCGTCCCAATACACGCCGTCGGCCCGGATGTCATTGAGGATGATGTCCACGTTGCGGCGGATGGCGCGGCCGTAGGCGTTGCTCTCCGTCGGGAAGAAGATGCCGTAGAACGGCTGGCCGTAGTCGGCGTGCGAGCCGTCGCCGCGCAACACGCGCGCGTCCGGAAACTTCGCCGCCGCATTCTCCTCGGCATTGATGAAGCACTGGAAATAGACGCAGGTCTTGACGCCGGGAGCCAACCGGCGGACACGCTCCACCCAGCGTTTGTAGCTGTCGTGCGACACCATTTGAAACGCCATGCCGTGCGTGTAGTGGCCCTGGTAGGTCGGATACATGATGCTGGCGCAGACGAGATTTGCCGACTTGAGCTTGATAAACTCGGCGAACTTCTCATCCGGCCACTTTTCCGTGAGCGGCCCGCCGCGCAGGAACGCGAAGCAATAGGGGATGGTAAAGTTGGCGTCGAGCAGCCGTCGCGCGGCGTTGACGAAATCGAAGTAATCCGGTCGCGCCACCGGCACGATGGCCCATTCGGCCGTATAGGTTTTGCCGGCCCGCAGCACGAAGTGGTTGTCGGCCAGTCCCAACGCGCCGTCGGCGGCGTAGTTGGAGACGTGCACCTGGAACTCATCGTTGAGCGGCAGCAGGCCAAGACCGGTCTTCTCTGTCACGCCCACTGTCGTCGGATTTTCCGGCGCGGAGGAAGTGCCGGTCAAGCCGGCTGGCGAAAGCCCCGCGAGCCAAATCTTCTTGAGCGGCGATGACACTGTGGCCTCGTGACGTTGCATCAACGGCAGGTTTTCGCCGGTGAGATTCTTGAAGGTGTCGCGCACGACAATGGCCTCGGCCTTTCGCTCGACACGGCGCGAGTGCTTGAAGAACGGGTTCGAGCCGCGCTCCCACTTTCCCGCGGGCGTTGAGAACCGGCTCTCGATGGCGAACTTCTCGCCGCCGATCTCGACCGCGAGCTTCGCGCCGGGCAGTTCCCTCACCCGATAGGCGGTCTTCGGTTTCTTCGCCGGCGCGCAGAGGGCCAGCGGGCCTTTGGGCGGGCCGGCCCTGGGCTTCGGCGGCGGTGGCGGCGCAGTGAAGCTGACCCGGCAATTCGCCGCGACGAGCGAGCGTGTGACGTTGGGCGAGCAGGCGTTCTCGATGACGAGGTGGTTTTCACCCTCGCGCAGCAGGTCGGTGACGCGGAGTTCAAACTCGCCGGTTTTGACGCCGGCGATGGCGTAGGCTGACGTGTCGGCGGCGACAAAATCCGGCGCGTAATAGGCCGTGAAGCGATCCACCGCGACCATCCGGTGGGTGCGCCCGTCCTTGCCCTTGATCTCCAGCGGCTTGTTCAACAACCGCCTGCCATCGAGCGGCGTGCCGTTGAGCGTCAGCCGCAGCGCCTGCGTGTAGCCGGCGACCTTCGGCGTGTCCATCCGCGCCTTGAGAGAGAGCACCGCTTCCTTTCCAACGGGAGGCTTCGCCGTGACCAACTTGAACGTCCGCTTCTCCCCTGGTTTTAACTCCGCCTTCTCGAAGACCGTTACGCCGCGGACGACCGCGGGGGCTTTGCCGTCCGCGCCGGCGAGCACGGCGACGTTGAGCCGCTGGCGGTTGATGGCCCACTTCTTCGTCGAGAGGCTCAACAGTTTCTCCGAGCGCGCCTCCATGCCGTCGGTGTCGAACACCGCGACCTCAAAACTCACGGGCATCCCAACCGCAGGCAACTTGACGCCGAGCAACGTCCACGGCACGGCGGCTTCGAGCGTATAGCCGCGATCGGTCTGCTGCGCGGCCACCACAGCGCCCTTGAGCGCGAAATCGGCCGGTTTGAAGCAATACGCCTCCGGCGGACAGTCGGCGAGCGAGTCACCCGTCTTCTGAAAGTTTCCCGGACTGAACGCGATCTGGAACTGGCCTTTGCCGAAATGACTTCGCCCGGCTTCTTCATCGGGCGCGACGTCGAGGTAGATCTGGATGCAATCGCCCTTCCAGATGCCCGCGCCACGCTCGGTCTGGCGAATCTTGTCATCAGTGACCTCCGCGGCGAGATAA
>JAOACV010000110.1 GCA_026417675.1 Verrucomicrobiia bacterium | reverse complement strand
GAACTCAAGCACCCCAAGAACGGGACGGAGGAGGCTGCACGGCCACCGGCCACCGGCTTCGTTCGTTCTGAATGGGCTGAATGTCCAGTAACACCGACTTTTGACGCAACGACCTTCTTGCGCCTGGGGTTTGGGTAACACTGACTTTTGGCGCACTACGCGCTCTACCGGGCCGCTCTCCGGCATCGCGTGGCAGTCGAAGCCGCGGGGATACTGCGCGAACATCTGCCCCAGCTTCCGCGACCACCCCTTGGCATACGGCGTGCCTCGCACCGCCTTTTTCAACGCCACCAGCACGTGGTATTGCCACAGTTTGCGCAGTTTCTTCGTGTCGAAGTAGCTCACCGGCTGCCATTGCCCACGCTGGTCCACCCCGCCCTCGCTGACGACCATGTGCAAGTGCGGGTTGGAGTTGCCCGCCCGCCCGTGTACCTGTAGCACCGACATGATGCCAATCTTGATCTTCTTCTTCGGTCGCCACTGCTGGATCAGCTGCTGCACGGCTCGTGCTCCCGCATCGGCAAAGGCTTTCAGCAGCTTCGGTTCCGCCAGAATCAGCGGTCGGATTTCCTTCGGCACGGTCAACACCACCTGCCGATGCACCACCCCCTCAAACAGCACTTGGCGAGCCGTTTGCAACCAACCGTCCACGGCAGTCTTGAAGCATCGCAAGCACAGCCGGCTCTTGCAGGTGAAGCCCACCTTGCGAGTCTGTTGGCAGTGAGGGCAAAGGTACTCGCAGTAGCCCACCCGGATGTCGCCACAGGAGAGCATCTTTTGGACGTTGGCTTCCCAGTGCGATGGGATCACCCGTTGGTGCTGGGCTTGCCAAGAGGCTTTGAAGGCTTCCCAATGTTCGGCAAAAATGCGTTGCCACAGATTCAGTTCGCTGAACGGTCGGTCGGTGAGCATGGGACCCAGAGAAAACAACTCTCTGGCAGCGGACTGCAACTATAAATTCCAAGCGCAAAAAAAGTGCGGTTTCTGAGGAAATTTTGCTTGACTCACCCTCCACCACCCGCGTGCTACAAGTTCCTATGCGTTTGATGAATAAAACGCAGCAAGCCTAAACGGCCCGCCGCATGGGCGTCAAGCGCCGGGCGCCCTCTTCGCGAGGGCTTGCTATTTACCCATCGTCCCGAAGCGATGAAGTCGCGCCTCGCTATGCGCCGACCGGAGGCGAAAGTTGGATTATCTCCGAATCTCAAACGGGCGCTCGATCCAGTGGCCGTCGCGCTTGACGCGCAGCGTCGCGGACCTGGCCGATGGGGCGCGAAGCTCGAACTTCTGCGCGGCCAGGTCGTAGTCCAACTCGCCGATGCGGTCCACGCTATCGAGGGTGACTTGGAAATGCTTGGTCTTCAGATAACCCGCGACGACAAACCGTCCGCGCGGCGGGATTTCCACCGGCTTGTTGTGCGTGGCCAGGTGCCGCTCGATCAGTTCCTTGCGCTGGCGGTTTTGTTCGGGCGTGATGCCGCCCCAATGACCGCCCTTCGCGGCGACACCTTTGAGTTCGAGGTAGTGGATCAGGCCGAGTTTGCCGGCGCGTTTTGCCTTCTCCACGTAGTTGCGCGCCTGTCTCGACCGGACAGCGCGGGTCCAGTTCGCCGTGGGTTATCGCCAGCGGCGTCAGCAGGTTGGACACCGTGGTCAGCCCGCCGCGGCTCGCGTAGGCTTCCGGGTTGGTCCGCGGCGTGCCGCCAATCCAGCCCTTGCCCTCCAACTCGTCGCGGAACTCGCCCTTGCGGTCGTGTTCGAACCACAGCCCGTAATCGCTGATGCCGCACTCGCACACCGCGGCGCAGAAGTAATCGGGAAACTTGCCGACCAGCCCCAGCACGTTGCCGCCGCCGCCGCTGCCGCCGGTCAGATAAACGCACTCCGGCGTGGCGATCAGCGGGGCGTATTCCTTCTTGGCGAACTCCACCGCGTCCACCGCGTCCTGCAGCTCCCAGCCGTTGGCGTCCGGCTTGCCGGTGGAATCGCCGCGCCCGCGCATGTCCGGCTCAATGACAAACCACGGTTGCGACGTGACCGTCTCCACATTGTCGGCGTGTTTTCGCTTCGCCTGTCCGTGCCAGCCGTGCATCGAGAGCAGGATCGGCCGCGGCTGATCGGGCTTGATGAAGTTTGCATAGAGCTTCGGCGACGGGTCTTGCGAGGACGGATAAGCCCGATACTCCAAGGTCGCTCCGATCGCGCACACCGCCAGCAGGGGCAGCCAACACATCGTTCGTTTCATGAGTGCCGAGCCGCTCAGAGCTTGTAGCCGAACTGACGCAACAACTGTTTGCGCGCCGCGATGTCCGCGTCGGTCTCGACGCCCCGGCTCTTGAAGCCGTCAATGACGCCGAGAATGCCGCGGCCCGTGTCGCTCTCCGCCACGATCACCTCGACCGGATTGGCCGTCGCGCAGTAAATGGTGCAAACCTCGGGCACGGCCTTGATGGCGTTGAGGATGTTGATGGGGAAACCGCCCTTCATAAAGATGATGAAACAGTGGCCGCAACTCAGGACCAGCGCGTTCCGCCGGGCCAGGGCGACCAGATCGTCGTCGTTGCCGACCCAGCGCACAAGCGCCGGGCCGCTCGATTCGCAGAACGCGACGCCGAACTTCATCTGCGGCGCGGTCTGCACGATCGCCTCGTAGAGGTCTTCCACCGTCTTGATAAAGTGCGCCTGGCCGAGAATGAAATTGATCTCCGCCGGCTTCTCGATTGCTACCGTCTTCAGTTCCATGACGTTCTCCTGGTTGGATGCCCCGAGAGCCTACCGCCCGGTCGTTGGTCGGACAACCACAATCGCCACGCCGTCGCTGGCAGGGACGCATCCCCACACAAGCCCCGACCGGGCTGGCGCGGAGGGGTTGGGCCTTGTTTTGTTTCGGCGTGAATCGCGTGAAGCTCTCGGCTTTTTGCGCTTCCCTGCGCGTGCTGAAGCGGCTTGAGGACCACAGGCGCGGAGAAGGGAAAGGAATTAGTCCATGTCGGCCAGCGCGGCGACCAGTTCAAACCGTCGTTGGACCGTCAGCGAGCCTGATGACTGGGCAGCGACGAGTTCCAGCCGGGGCCGCAGGCCACGGCGGTTGGCGATCTGGATGGCAAGGCCAGGTCGGGCGTTTGCTTCCAAAACTACCGGGCCGAGTTGGGCGTCGAGCACGAAGTCCACGCCGGTGTAGGTGAGTTCGAGGCCGTCGGCGAGCTTCATGGCCGCGGTGAGCAGATCGTTCCAGCGCGGCACTTCGAGACCTGCAATCGGCGCGCCGGTGTCGGGGTGGACCGAAATTGCGCGGTCGTGGCACACGCCGCCAAAGGTGCGGCCCGTGCGCAGATGGATGGCGGCGGCGACGGCGCCCTGGTGCAGGTTGGCGCGGCCGCGCGAGGCCCGCGTGGGCAGACGCACCATGGCCATCACCGGCACGCAGCGGTAAAGGATGATGCGGATGTCGGGCGTGCCGCCGACTGCGATTTTTTCGAACGCGGGGTGGCGCACGATGCGTTGCTCAACGATGGCGCGGTCGGGCTGTCCGCCCAGCGAGTAGAGGCCGGAGAGGATGGTTTCGAGGTGATAGCGGATGTCGGGCAGTTCAATTCTCTCGCCGCTGGCGGTGGTGAACGTCATCTCGTCGTGATCCAGCACGACGATGATGCCACGGCCTTCGGCGCCCTTGGCGGGCTTGACGACGAAGTCGCGCCGCTCGCGGACGGCCTCGTCAAAGCGCCGGATGTCGCCCGGAAACCCGATCACCGCGTAGGTCTGCGGCACCGGGATGCCGTAAAGCTCGCAGATGCGCTTGGTCAGCAGCTTGTCGTCCACACGCGGATAGTGCGCGCGGGGGTTGCCCGGCAGAATGATGTTCGCGTTGCGCCAATTCATCCCCAACACGCCAGCCCGGCGCAGTTCGCTTGGCCACGCCCACGGACATCGTCGCGCCGCAGTCATGGGGTGCCTTTCTTGTCTGGCGCGGCGAGGTCACGGAACCGCCACAGTTCCGTCAGCCGGTAGCCCGCGTAGCGGCCCAGCAAGATCAGCGCCGCGATGGTGAAGAGGTGCACTTCCGGGAACGCGAGCACGAAATGGCCGACCGTCGTCCAGCGCAACACCAGGTAGCAACACGCGGCCACCAGGATCGTCGCGCCGAGCAACTGGGTCGCAAATGCCGGGCTGTCTTCCTCCGCCGTCAGATAGAACCGTTCGACCATCATCGTCAAGATCACCATCGGCAACAGCACCGCTTGCGCGCTGGGCGTCAGATGGAGGTAGTCGAGCAATGAGATGGCGAAGATGATACAGAGAACCACCAGGGTCAGCACCACGCTCAACCGCGGCACCAGCAGCAGTTTCAGCCGATCCAGCAGCGCGCGGCTCGAAAGTCCCAGCGCCAGCACGATGGCGAACGTCAACAGACCGGCGCGCCAGTCGTTGTAGATGAAACTCAGCGCGATCAGCGTGGGCGGGAACGTCCCGTAGGTCCGCATGCCGATGACCGTGCGGAACAACACCGTCACCAGCGCGCCCAGCGGCATCAACAGGATGACCGCCAGCACGTCGTGCATTTCCAGCGGCAGCCGCGTCAGGTCGAGAATCACCCACGGCTTGCGATGCCCGGCGCGGAGCGCCTTCGGTTCCGGCGGCAACGCAATAAGATCGTAGGCCGCATGCAGGTTCGTGATGTCCGTCGCGTGGACGATCTCCGCGCCGTCGCGCCGCGCAGGGACAAAGTGATGCGGAAGCGCGCGCGCGAAACCGTTGACCGGGTCGTAAGGCTCCCAACGCGCGCCATTATGCACCTCGACCCACGTGTGCGGCGCAAACGTCTCCGTCTCCTGGGCCACGAAACCGGTGACGAGGAGCGCCGGCAGCTTCGCCGCGCGGCACAACGCCGCCATCGCGCGGGCGCGGCCGACCGCGGCGGCGGTTTTTTGCCGGATCGCGCCGGCGGCGTCGGCGGGGGCCTTGTCGTCGCCGGGGTGAATCTCGTTGCTGCAAAAATCAAAGACGCGCTGGAGCAGTTCGCCCTTGGCGGGCAGCCCGCGGCGGAGATGGTCGAGCGTCTGGCGCACGAGAGGATCGTCCGCTTGGATCATTCGGGTGCTGCGCAGAGAATCCGCCCGCGCCTCGGCGCTCAACGCCGCGCCGGGCACCGGCGCGCGCCACTGGGCGCGTGGGCTGAGATGAAGGTCGAAGCGCGCCGTCAGGGTATAATCACCCGCCTGCGGCGCGATCAATCCGATCTCACGCGTTTGCCATCGCGTGCGATGCGTCCGCTCGCTTTCCAAACCCGCATGACGCACGTCCTGGCGGAAAAGACGCGCCTGTGGCGGGTCACCGGGGACCGCCACCTGGATTCTCGCGCCGGCCTTGGCCGCGTGAAATCTCAGCGTGTAGGTGATCCTCCAGGCGCTGTCGCCATGGGGCACCTGCGCGGTGTGCCGCGTGTAGAGCCGCGCGCCCACAGCGGCTACGCCGAGCACGGCCAGCGTGCCCGCGATTCGGGGCGCAATGCGTCGGACGTTCATCGGGGTAAAGGACCTTCCACTCGCGAGAAAGCTCATGCAGCAACTTTCTCATTTCAACCGGGCGGCGAGTGTGCGCAGAAGAACGCTCTTCTTCAAGAGCGGAGATGACGGCGCGCAGAGACGACAAAAAACGGCGGCCGGAAGGCGACGGAGGCGCGGCCTAGTCCACCAGACGCACGGTCGGGACGCGGGGGATGCGGTTCCTGTCGGCGAGGCCGAGGGTGCCGCCGTCTTCCACCGTCACGGTTCGGGCCACAACGCCCATGCCGGCGCTGCCGCCACCATCGTGAATCGCGACGCGACCGTTGGCGGAGTAAATGAAGCCTTTGATCGGCGCTTGGTCCGGCAATGAGTTGCGCAGGATTTCGGAAGTGCGGTTGTCGAAACTGATGGTTGCGGAACTGGAGCGGTCGTTGAAGATCAGCAAACCCGCGTAGGCGGGATTCGATGCCATCGTTGGGGCCTCCAAGGTGACGGCGGAATTGCTGACGATGCAGTTGCCATAAGCGCCAGCGCCATCCGGCTGATAGGGATTCCGCGTGTTGTAGATGAACACGTCCCTCCCGGAAACCACCGTGCGTTTGCCGTAAACCGAGAAGCCGCCTCCTGCCATGATGTAGACGCCAGGCTGCAAGGTGACTGTGGCGCGCTTGCTGATCGCGATGCCGCCCCAGTAAATCCCAGGCCGCAACGTCTTGTCGCGGTCAATATCGGCAAGCGCGGGCCACGCCGCCGTGCCGCCGCTGTCCGGCGACGTGTAAAGTTTGGTGCCATCGGGCAGACGAGCTTCCGAACGGCTCGTAATGATCGGCGCCACGAGATGGGCGAACGGGTCCGGCACGGCCAGCCCGCCGGTCTGGAGGCGTCCGCTCACCTTCACCGGATAGTCCACGCCGCCCGCCACACTGAGCGTTTCGGCGGTGATTCGAGTCGGCCCTTCGATGCTGACCGCCTCGGTGTCGCGCGAATTCACGTAAGCCGGCGCGCTCAGGATATAGAACGTCCCGTCACCGTAAACGCGCAGCGCGCTCCGTTGCGTGGGATCAAGAACCACCATCGTCGAGCCAATAGGTATCGATACCACGCCCGCCGTTGCGTAAGCGGCCACCTCCATCGTGGGAGAGCTGGAGAAAACGCGCGAGAGCGTCGCGTTCACATTGTGGATCGTGCGGACGCGAACGAACCCGTCCCTGTTGGCGTGGGGTCCGGCCGCAGGCGGGATCTCCACCATCACGTTCGCGGCCGAGACGCCGTTGTCGCTCGCATAACTGACCGCCGTCGCGCGAGCGGCCTCGATGCGGTCCCTGTCAAGGCCGCCCAACAATTGAAACGCCGCAGCCTGCGCTGCGGCGTCGGCGGCGCTTTGAGTTTGCCGGCGATGAAGCTCCACCCGTGAAGTGTCGAAAATGAAGCCGAGCATGCCGATCAACGCCACCATTGCGATGGCCACGACCACGAGCGTTTGCCCGGAACTGCGGCGGGATGGAAGCCGTCGCCAAGAGTTTCGATACATCGGTGTCATGCGTTCTTGGGCGGCACGAGTATTGGTAGCCCAGAACGGGTTTCGTGTAAAGAGTTTTTTACACTTTTTTTTATTTTTGTTCAGTCCCCTCGCCATCGGCCCCTCGGGTTGTGCTCAAAACTGCACAGAATGTTCCGCCAGTGGACAAGCAGCTTGGCTTGCCCCGCGCGTCTCGGCGTGGCCCAAGCTGCCGACCGGTGCTACGCCTTGGTGTAAAGCTCCGCGCCTTTCTTGAGGAACTCGCGGGCCTTCTCCCCCATGCCGCTCCGGAGCGCCTCCGGCTCGCTAAGGCCGCGCTCGGCGGCGTAGCGGCGCACGTCGTCGGTGATTCTCATGGCGCAGAACTGCGGGCCGCACATGGAACAGAAGTGAGC
>JAOACV010000010.1 GCA_026417675.1 Verrucomicrobiia bacterium | reverse complement strand
ACCTTCGCCAGCACGTAGTCGAGAATCGGCACGCCGCGCACGGGCAGCAACGGTTTCGGACAATGATCCGTCAGCGGCGCCATCCGCGTCGCAAATCCCGCTGCAAGAACTATGGCGTCCATGATCCTCAGCCTACAACAACCGCGCGCCATCATCGGTGCCGCAGACAACGGCGGCGAACGCTTTCGCCTCCACCGGATGCCGTCGCGTGTAGCCGGCGCGCACGATCTCCGCAATTGCTCCGGCCCGGCCGGGTTCGATCAACGCGATGCAGTTGCCGCGGAATCCCGCGCCGCTGAACCGCGCGCCGAGCACCCCGGGCGCGCTGATGAGCAGTTCGTAGAGCGAGATCAACGGCGGGGAGCCGCACTCGTAGTTCTCGATCGAACTGCGGCCGCTGGCGGTCATTAACTCGCCGAAACGTTTCAAGTTCGCTCGCGTCCATGCGGCGACGCCCTCGCGCACGCGGGCTTGCTCGCCGAAGAAATGAGTGGCCCTCTTCGCCGACGCCGCCGGCAATGCCGCGACGTGCTCGTGAAAAACCGTTTCCGGCACGTCGCGCAGCACGGCGTCCGCGTGATCCGTCTGCCCCGCGGCGGCCAGCAACTGGCAGGCGGCGTCGCGGCACTCCGCCACGCGCTGGTTGTAGCCGGTGGCAACCAGCGATTGCTCGACGCCGGAGTGGACGACGAGGATTTCGAACGATCCCGGCGCCGGCCCGTCGAGCACCTGCCATTGTTCGGCCTGACAGTCCAGCGCGAGCAGGCGGCCGCGCCGGGCGGCCAGGATTATGGTCTGGTCGAGAATGCCGTTGTTGAGGCCGATGTAGTGGTTCTCGATAAAGCGGTTCAGATGAATGTTGTCAGCGGCGCCCGCCTTCAGACCGTTGACCGTCTCCAGTGCCAGCAGGTAGGCCACGCCGACCGCGGCCGATGAACTCAGGCCGCCGATGGGCATGGTGCCGTCAATGATTCCCACCATGCCGCGTTGGAAGCGTTCTCCGAACCGCTGTTTCAAGGCGGCGGCGGCGCCGCGCAGATAGTTGCCCCAATCGCCCGGCCGTTTCGGCGGAATCGTGTCCAAGTCGAATCGCGTCTCGACGGGGAAGTTGCGGCTGCGCGCCCGAACCGTCCGCGGCGCGGCGTCCGGCGCGGCGGCGAAGACAAGAACGATCGCTTGGTCCAACGCCATCCCCGTGACCCGGCCGAGCTGATGGTCCACGTGCGCGCCGAGCGGACAAATCCGATACGGCGAGACGACGACATGCGCCTCAGACGCCGGCACGCCATAAACACGGTTCAGCCGGCGTTTCAGACTCGCAATGCGTTCGTCGAGCGCCGGCGGTTGCAACAGAGGGTTTGGGTCGCTCACAACGGCAGCTTCACCATCTGCCCGGTCTTCGCGGATTGGTAGATGGCGATGATGATCTCGANCGACTTGCGTCCCTCGACGCCGTCCACGAGCGGCTTGCCGCCGGTTTCGAGCGCGTGGATGAAGTCTTCGAACTGCTTTTTGTGGCCGATGTGGCTGATGGCTTTCGGGTCGGCCGCGCCGCCGGTGCCGGATTTGCGCTGGCTCATCAGTTCCTGCACCTTCGCGTCGAGCGGCGTCGGGTTGGCGAACTTCCAGAAGATGATGTCGTCCTGCTCGACGATGACGGTGCCCTTGTCGCCGTGAACCTCTGTCTTCTTCAGCAGGCCGGGGAAGACCGACGTGGCTCCCTCGATGACGCCGAGCGCGCCGTTTTTAAATCGGAGCGCGGCCACGGCGGTGTCCTCGACCTCGATCTTCTGGTGCGCAAGCAGCGCGCTCATGGCCATGACGGAATCCACGTCGCCCATGAACCATTGGATGAGGTCCACGTTGTGGATGGACTGGTTCATCAACGCGCCGCCGCCGTCCATCTTCCACGTGCCGCGCCAGCCGCCGGAATCGTAGTATTCCTGCGTGCGCCACCATTTGACGTAGGTGTCGCCGAGCGTGAGCCGGCCGAACCATTGGTTGTCCACGGCCTGCTTGAGCAGTTGGTTGCACTCGCTCCAGCGCGACGGGAAGATCGTGGCGACCTTCACGCCGGCCTTGTCCGCCGCCTCGATGATCCGGTCGCAACGCTCCAGCGTGACCTCCAGCGGCTTCTCGACGATGACGTGCTTGCCGGCTTGAATCGCCGCGAGCGCGCCGTCCAGATGCAGTCCGCTCGGCGTGCCGATGGTAACGATGTCGAGGTCCTGCTCGCAGAACTTCTTCAGGTCGGTGAACCACGCGCACTGGTTGGCCTCGCCGCAGCGGCGCGCGGCGTCCTCGCGCACGTCCACGACGGCGGCGACTTGGGCGTTGGGGATGTCGGCGATGGCCTTGGAGTGGAACTCCGAGATCATGCCGCAACCGATGATTCCGAATTTGTAGGTCTTTGCCATGGTGTTCCTCGTTGGTGCTGTTTGTTGCCGGCGGAAGGTTGCTACCAGCGGCGCGATCAACGATCAAGCGCGAAAATCAAGCCCGCCTTCATGGCGGCCGGTGTTCCGGGTTGTCCGTTGGGCTCGAAAGCGTTGGAAGAGACTTTGATCCCCGTCTCGAGCAGCCGATTCCAATGTTGGCTTTGGAAGGCGGCTCTGCCAGACTTGGCGTATGAACTTCAAGAGCATGCGCAACATCGCCGGCGTCGCCGCCGGGGTCTTCGTTTTCGTCTCCGGGTGCGCCGGCCCGTCTTCGTCCACCCGGCCCGCGGCCGTCTCGGCGCCCCGGCCTCCGAGCGTCTCCCAAAGTGTTGGCGGGGATGTCATCCCGGCGTTGCTGGCGCAGGTCAGCGAGGAGAACCTGCGCCGCAACCTGTTCCACATCGCCAAGGACCCCATCCCGTTCCGCAAGGTGAATTACCGGGTGCCGGGGCACAAACGCAGCACGCTCGACGAGACTGATGATTGGATCGAGAAGCAACTGCGCGGGTGGGGTTACAGGGTTGAGCGGGAGACTTGCCAGGTGCAGGCGTTTAGCTGCGACCTGAAGAAACCGCGGCACCACACCTATGCGCCGCCGCTGCCGGACGCGCCGTTTTACAAGGCCTGCAATCTTTACGTGAAGAAGACGGGCCGGCGCTGCCCAAAGGAGATCATCCTGCTGCTTGCGCACAAGGACTCGCAAAGCTGGACCGACTCGCCGGGGGCGTATGACAATGCCGTCGGGACGGCGGCGATGCTGGAGATCGCGCGCGTGCTGGCGGGCCAGCCGATTGATGCGTGGATCGTGTGGTTCGACGGCGAGGAGTGCGTGGTCAAATACGATGAGAAAGACGGCTTTTACGGCAGCCTTCACTTCGTGCGGCAATTGTTCGAGCAGAAAAAGCTCCGGCAAATCCAGGCGGCAATCGTGCTCGACATGGTCGCGGACAAAAGGTTGAAACTGACCATCCCCGACCCGGACGAGCGCGGCGCGCCGCTGGTGCAGCATGTGTTTGCGGCCGCGATCTCGTTGGGGCTGCGGGACTACGTCGGGCTGATGGGGCAGTCCTTGCTCGATGACCACATGGCTTTCGTGTGGAACGGCGTGCCGGCGATTGATCTGATTGATTTCGATTACGGCAACATCCCCGGCGCGAACAACTTCTGGCACACCGAACGCGACACGCTGGAGAACTGCTCCCCCGACAGTCTGCGTATCAGCGGCCAGATCGCGCTGGAACTGCTGCGGCGTCTGGCGTTCGAAAAATGGCCGAAGTAGGACGCCGCCGTCGCGTTGTTTGCCTGCGTCTAGTCGCCCGGGCGCGTTCCGGTGTTGTCGCCTAAGATGGAACCTTCTGCCGGGGCTGGCGGCGTGACTCGAGTGCGCCAGCGTGCGCCGGGACACGCCGTTTGGTCAACCCACGACGCCGGCGGTTTCAACCCGCCGCCCCTTGCTCTGCCGATGCCGTCAATGGCCACGTCGTGCGGCACTTGCGGTGTTCCGCCTCAGGAGCAAGCAGACTAGACCGACGCCCAACAACATTACGCAGCCCGGTTCAGGTATCACGATGGGATCGCTGAGCGCGCCAAGAGACTGCCAAGTTGCGTTAGCGTTATAGGTCTTGGGGATGCCGTTCAGGTCCTGGTTGAAGGCGTTGTCCTGCGTTGAGGTGGCAACGACATATGCCACCCGGCTTTGTTCATTGATATCAACGCCCGTCAGCGCCCTGACGCTCAGCACGAGGTTCGTGAAGGGCAGGGAAAAGGTCACAAACCAATCCGTGTAGCCGTCATCGTCCAAGTCGGTGTCGGTCACGGGCGGGTCAATCGCGGTGCTGACGTTTGTATAGTAGAAGTTGTTCGAGGTCCAAGCGAAGGTCTGGTAGGGGGTGTTCGCGATGGTGGTGGTGCTGGGCGAGATGTTGGCGCCGGGACCCGCGTCCCAGATCGCGTTTGCTTGCGAGTTTCTGGAGGCAGTCATGAACACGTCCAGCGACCCATTCAGATCCACGTCCATGCCGATGACCAGCACTTTATCCCAGCCGCCTATGGTGGGCGTTCTGTCGCCGCCAACGCGGACGCGGTAGGCGATCTCGCCGTCCAGCAAGCTCGGCGTGTGATTTGGGTCGTTGAACGCCGTGTAAAACGCGGGATTCGCTGGCGAGCCGACAATGTCGGCCTCTGGATGTCCTGTCTGCTGATCATCTATGTAGTCGAACTGGTTGGTGCTCGAATAAGTGGGGACCCTCCACCATCCCGCCGTCGTCGGGCTGGTTACCAAAATCGCATCCGCACGCGCCGTCGGCGCAATAAACACTGTCAACAAGGCCATCACGACGATTGTCCTTACGTTCATGTGCTCCTATTCCTTATGCTGAGTTCTCAGCGGAGGCGCATCAAATTGAACCGCGCCCGCTGCAAGTCCTTGGGTAGCAAGCTGCGCCAGCCGTGCAACTGGCGTCATTATGCAGCGCGCGGTGTTTTTTAACACCCTTTTTCGTGCGGCCATCGCGCGTGTGCGCCAGAAAGGGGTTGCTATGCCGGTGCGCAGGCGGTATTTTGGCGCACAACTATTGGTTGTCAGGCGTGTTTACAGGACGAATATGAGACTCGGCCGAGGACCAGCGCGGCGACGCCGCGGCCAGGTGATGACGGAGTTCATCATGGTGGCGGTGGCCATGATGCTGATCTTCGCCGTCATGGCGTTTTTCCTGAACGCGTATCTCGAGCACCAGTATCGCGTGTTGAATCTGCTGTCCTCGCAATATCCGTGACGGCAGCAAACTTAGTCGGAGGTTGATATGAGCAATTGGTTGCCCAAGCGAAAAGCCGGCCAGACGATGACGGAATACATCATCATCGTGGCCATCGTCGCCATCGCGGCGATCGCGGTGTTCGGTTACTTCAGCGACATGCTCCGCACCAAGGTGGCGGGCGCCACGTCCACGATGGACAGCGGCCAGAACGCGCAGGACGCGCAGGCGGAAGTGGCTACCAAGTCGGTGGATGTGTTGAAGAACCTCGATGCCACCGGCGTGCAGTCCGGCTCCTAGTCGGACGCGACAGGCCGGCAAGGCGTCGGCGAGCCGGGAGTTGCCGACGGCGGGGTCGAGATGGACTGCGTGGGTCGGCTTGGATGAAGAAGATGAGGCGACGAGCCAACGCGGAACGGCGGTCATGGCTGCGCCGGAGCGGTCGGCGCGGCCAATCGCTGGTCGAATCGTGTGTCGTGGTCATCCTCCTTTGCCTTTTGTTTTACGGTTTCCTGCAGGTTGGCATTCTGTATAACCACGAGCGCGCGCTCCAGTTCGCCTCCTTTGCGGCGTCCCGTTCGGCTACCGTGGGGTTCAACTCGGACGTTTACTCGCGAACCTATCGCGCTGCGGCGATCCCCGCGTCCGGCCAGATGGAGGCGCCTTTTTCAGGTCTGTCGCAGCGGGAACAGCTAACATACGAGGCCCCCCGCGACATTGACGGGTTGATCGCGCGTTACCTAAATCCGCTGAACCCGCAGGGCATGTTGTCGTATGAGTTTTGGGATCCCTATCAAATGGATCCCAACATCACGGCCGGCGGCGCGGTGCTCACAGAGTCACACCAGCAGGAACATCCACTGCAGATCTTGAGGGACAGCGGGTTGCTGCGGGCATTCTACGGCAGCGACACGGTGAGGATCCCGAGCGAGACGGTCATGGGATGTCATTTTTCGCTTTATCTGCAATGAAAGCACGCCAACGCACGCAGTTTGACCGGCTTGCCGGCGCCCGTCAGCGTGGCCAGACACTGATTTTCGCGCTGATCACGCTGGTCATCCTGTCGTTCGTGATGTTCTCGGTCTATGACGTGCAAAAAATCACGGGCACGCGCATTCGCGCGCAGAACGCATGCGACGCGGCAGCGCTGGCCGGCGCCCGCTGGCAACTTTCGGCGCTCAATGCGATTGGCGAACTCAACCTGCTGAAGGTGACTACAGCAATCATTGACATGCCGCTGTCACCGTATGCTGGTCCCGTCCCCCGATGGCAGTGGCGGGAGCTTTTGTTTGACATAGACAACGGACTGACTCAGTTGCAAAGGCGAATCTCCGTCCTCGGTCCGTGGCTGGGCGTCTTTTACGGAGAGCGCGCGGCCAGGATGAACGGTTTGGAAAACGAGCCGAGCTTTGCCAACGAACTGCAGCAGTATGCCCGCATATATCGAAGCAACCCCAACTATCCGAGTTGGGTGCAGCAAGAACTTGCGAGCCTGGTCGAAGCGATTGTAGCCGAGGGCGTGCCAGCGCGACCGTGGGGAACCGAGGACTGGAATGATTTGATGTCCGAAGTCAGCGTGGACGGCCCCACGGCGATTACGTATGAGTTGTTTCGTGGAAGTTTCTATCAGGCCGTCGCTTCACAGGATTGGTGTTATCTATTGCGCGCGGGATTCTATTCGGGACCGCCGTCCTACGACTGCACCTACGGAAGCGCCACGACATCATGGGGCCTGATCACCTTTACGAACGCTGCGCATATTCTGGTGCCCTACCTGAGGCTGTGCGTTGGCCCACAGGTTTTTGACGATCCAGAGGAGCAACTCGCCGGCAGCTTGACCGCCATTGGGAACCTGGCCGACCAGCGGAACTTGGACCTCAATCCGAATTTCCCGACCTACACCGGCAACACAAACTATCCGCAATTCAGCGATCCAGCGGACCCCTTCTACGTGCCGCTGCGACTCTACGCCTACGACCCGGTGTTTTGGAATTGGAACTCGCGCCGTCCGGATGATGTCAATGAATCGGTGTTGATGCGCAGCGCTTTCAAGCCACGATTCCGATACGAAGGCGCCGACTCACGGTGGGATGTGATGCCAAGGACCGACCTGCTGACCATGCCTGCAAATCCGGATCGGGTTTCGTGGACTCATGCAGGCGCACAAGGTGGGTTGCAGTCGGCCTTTTCCGTGTTGGGCAACTTTAATGGGTTCTTCGGTGTGATCCCGCGCCGCGCGTCGGCGAAGGCGTTCGGTTCCATTGATGACAGCACGCCACCGAACGGTTGGCCGAGTGGTTCGATCCCCATCGTGCTGCCGGTGTTTACCGATGTGCGGTTGGTCCCGCTGGCTTTCTCGTCCGGCACCGCTAGATTCGATCCCCTGCTCTGGGGGCACATCCGCCATTTGGAACCCTACACTCACTACGGCACCCGGGCTATTTCGTCGGGTTGCCCGTATTGCGCGGCCCTAATCCTATGGGAGAATCCCCAATTCCGGCAGATGGGCACCGATTGGTTGAAGGCCGTCAGCCAGAACGGCACTGTGGATCCGTGCCCGCCTCCCCCGCCCGGCGGCCCTGGTGGCGGTGGCGGCGCTGGCGGCATCAATCCCTACTGAGGTCTTGGGCGCATGAAACAGCTTTTGAAACCGCATCCTCCGCAGGCCGGCCAAGCGATGGCGGAGATGGTTGTTGCGCTGGTTGCGATGGTGGTCATTATGGTGGGCATCATCACCTTCGGCGATGGCGGTTACCAGTATGTCAGGTCTATTCTCGAAATGTCGGGCAGCGCCTCGCAGGAGGCGATAGACCCGAACAGCGTCGGCACTCCCGTCAACTTCGATTTCTACAGTTCCTGGCACCATGTGCTCTCCAACCCGGTGGACTACCCCAATTATCTGATCCAGAACGACATCGAGAAGCAGCACAACTTGGACTACCGGATGAGTTCTTCCAACGGTGAGGCTTTCTGGACCAGGGTGTATTCACAATCGTCGGCTTTTGCCCCACGTGTGGACCTGGGCGACGCGCTGCAACAATTGATCTATGGGGGAACCATCACCATTGACAGCGGCTCGTTTTGCTGGCCGCGGTTGACTGATTTGGACAAGCCCTAAGTGACAATCCGCCGTCTGCATATCCGCCTTCTGCTCGCCGGGCTTGCCTTGGCGATGGCCGAGCCTTACGCTGCGGCCCGCGTTTTTCTCAGCGGCGGCGATTCCCCGCTCGCCGCGGCCTCGCAAGAGGCGGGTTTCAAACAAGTGTATAAGACCGAATACAAGATCAACGGCGCCAACGCGGCGTTGGAAGTTTATGCCGCCGAGCTGCCGGCGGCCGTCGCTGCGCGGCGGCTACAGGACGCGCTGCGCGGCCGGCAGATCAACGCCACCGTCGTGGCCACCGCCGCCGGCGGCTCAGGCGTGCTGACCACCAGGGAGGAACTGACTCGGATGTTGTTGCAGCCGGCCGGGCAGGACAAGACCATGCTCTACGCCGTGCGCCAGAGCGCGGAGGACGCGGCCAAGTATGCCGCCGCCCGCGCGAGCGGCGAGATTGTTGACGCCAAGCTGCCCGGCATTCCGCCCTATCCCGGCGCGCGGCTCGTGCATCATGTCGAGGACAAGAAAACCAAGACCATCCTCGCCGTGTATAAGGGCAGCGGTGAATCATCGCTGGTGCAGGATTTCTACGCGCAAAACCTGCCGGCCAACGGCTGGCAGCCTGTTTTCCCCCGCGCCCCGATGTATCAGCGCGGGACAATGAACTGCATGATCAGCGTCACTCCCGGTTTGCAATTGGGTGAGTTGACCATCACTGTCATGGTGCGCCATTCCTCGCTATGAAACAGAAAATCATCCTCTTGATTGCGTTGTTGTCGGGCATTGCGGCCTTCGTGCTCTCCCGCCAGAACTTCGAGAACTTCAAGGTCAAGTTCCAGAGTCAGTTCGCGACGGTGCGCGTGGTCGCCGCGGCCAGAAACCTGCCGCCGGGCACGACGTTGAAGATGAGCGACATCGGCACCAAGACGGTGTTCCAGAAGAACGTCGTCGGCCGCGCAATCCGGCCCGACGAATATACCGAGATCATCAACCGCAAGACGCGCACGTTCCTGCAAGAGGGCGACCCCATCTTGTGGAGCGACATTGAGATGCCGTTCGCCGGCGCGGGCGGATTGGCCAGCATGATCGAGATTGGACAGCGCGCCATTTCGATCCCGGTGGACAACATCGCCAACGTCAGCGGTCTGGTGAAACCCAACGACCACGTGGACATCCTCGGCACGTTCACCTTCCCCCCCGGCGTCCGCGGCACAGCGCCTGCCGCGCCCGGCGCGGGCCACATGCCCGACACGGTTACGCTGACAATCCTGCAGGACGTGACCGTGCTGGCGTGCGGCCGCAATATGAGCCGTCGGACGTTGGAGAGCGAGGCGCCGGAGCGATTCGGGGGCGATCAATACTCGTCCGTGACCATCTCCGTGACGCCGCGTGAGGCGGAAATGCTGGTGTTCGCCCACAACAAAGGCAAGCTGACGCTCGCGTTGCGCAACCGCGAGGACGTCTCGATGCCGCCGCTGACGGAGAGCGTGGATTTCGCGAAGCTGGAGAAGAACTTCGGCCAGCTCAACGCCCTGCGGCAGCAACGGTTGCACCCGACGCCCGGCGGGTTCTCGCCGCTGCCCGCGCCCGCGCCAGCCTCCGCGCCGGCGACTCCTGCGCCAGCGGCCACTGCTCCCGCGCCCACACCAGCCCCAGCCGGCGGCACGAGACCTTGAAGAACAACCCTTCCCGATTTCAAATGGCTTTCGAGATGACAGTTTCCTCGCTGCTCACAACGCGACACCGAAGGTGGAGCGCGTTCTCCGAACGCGCTTGCCTTTTGGTCCAACAGCCAAATCGCGTTCGGAGAACGCGATCCACCCACGCTTCGACAATAGGCTCGCAGGCTGGAACCCCGCGCTACATGAACACGGACCGGTCAAAGGGCACACTCTAAACGCCATGCCGATTGGACAACCCAAAGACGAATTAGACCTGGTGGTGGAACTGACCGAGGACGGGCAGAAACGGCAGATTCGCCAGCGCGTGACGCCCGCGGCCTATTCGATCGGCAGCGATCCCAAGAGCGCGATTTGCATTGATCACTCCGGCGTTTCCCGCCAGCACGCGAGGCTTTACTTTGACCCGACCAGCATCGAGATCGAAGACCTCGGCAGCACCAACGGCACCTACGTGGACGGCGTGCGGATCAAGCGCCGGGTGCGCATCCACGTCGGCCAGCGGATCGCCATCGGGCCTTGCATGGTGTGGCTGGACTATCCGAAGCGGGCGAAACCCGAGGCCGGAGCGGCCCGGCGCGCCGAAGCGCCCGCGCACACCGCCGTGGTGGCGGCCGGCGAAGCCGGCGGCGACGCCATGCGTGCGGTGATCCGCAAGATCAAGACGCAGATTCACGCCGAGCTGTTGAAACGACTCGACCTGAAGCGGCTCATCTCCAACCCGGCGGCGCAAAAATCGTTGCAGGACAAGGTTCGCGTTACTGCCGCCGACATCGTGCAGGAGGTTCGCGACCAGTTGCCGGCCCACCTCTCGCCGGCGCAACTGACCCGTGAGATCATCCAGGAGGCCATCGGCCTCGGCCCCCTCGACGACCTCATCGAAGACCCGGAGATCACCGAGGTGATGGTCAACGGCGCCGACAAGATTTACGTGGAGCGCCGCGGGAAGATTTACCTGACCGAGCGGTCGTTCGTGAACGACGACCAGGTGCTGGCGATCATCGAGCGCATCGTCGCGCCGATCGGCAAGCGGATTGACGAAAGCTCGCCGTATGTGGACGCGCGCCTGCCCGACGGCAGCCGCGTCAACGCCATCATCCCGCCGCTGTCGCTCAAAGGCCCCTGCATCACCATCCGCAAGTTCTCCAAGACCCCCTTCACGGTGGAAGACCTGATCGGCTTCGGCACGATGACGCCCGAGATCGCCGAGTTCATGCGTGTCTGCGTGCTGCTGCGCAAGAACTGCGTGATCAGTGGCGGCACCGGCTCCGGCAAGACCACGCTCTTGAACGTGCTTTCCAGCTTCCTGCCGCGCGACGAGCGCATCATCACTATCGAGGACACTGCCGAGTTGCGGCTGAGCCAGCCGCACGTCATCAGCCTCGAGGCGCGCCCGCCCAACATCGAGGGCCGCGGCGCGGTGACCATCCGCGACCTGGTGCGCAACGCGCTGCGCATGAGGCCCGACCGCATCGTGGTCGGCGAGTGCCGCGGCGGCGAGGCCCTGGACATGTTGCAGGCGATGAACACCGGCCATGATGGCTCGCTGACGACCGTGCACGCCAACAGCCCGCGCGACACCATCAGCCGTCTGGAAACGATGGTGCTCATGGCGGGCATGGACCTGCCCAGCCGCGCCATCCGCGAGCAGATTGCGGCGGCGATTGACATCATCTGCCACACCGACCGCCTGAGCGACGGCACCCGCAAGATCACCAAGATTTCCGAGGTGATCGGCATGGAGAAGGACGTGATCGTGATGCAGGACCTGTTCATTTACAAGCAGACCGGGCTGGACCCGCGCAGCCGGGTGCTGGGCTACTTCAGCGCCACCGGCTCCATCCCGACCTTCATCGAGGAGGTCGAGCCGCGCGGACTGCACCTGGATCGCGGTATCTTCCAACAAGCGGCGCAGATGCGCCCGGTGATCCCGAACGCATGAGCTTCTACGACCTCAGCAACGAGTTTCTGGTGCCGCTGCTCTACTTCGTGGCGGCGGCGGGGGTTGTTTGGTCGCTGGGCAACTGGCTGCTGGAGATGTTTAAGAGCTACCGCGAGGTGTATATCGAGGAAACGGGCCGGCACCTCGACGACATGTTTCTCGCGCTCAGCCCGGCGCAGGTCATGGGGCTGGCACAGATTGTCGGCGTGGGATTTTTCCTCGGCGCGTTCGCGATGGTCGGTAGTTTTGAGAGCACGCCGCGGCTGATCGCCACGGGCCTTTTTTCGCTGATCTGGGGCGCGATCGGTTTCATGATCCCCCGCGGTGTGGTCAAACGGATGCGGCAGAAGCGGCTGGAGCGGTTCAACGAGCAACTGGTCGAGGCGATGCAAACCATGAGCAACGCGCTGCGGGCTGGCTTCAGCATCCTGCAGGCGTTCGACATGGTCGTGAAGGAGAACCGCCGGCCGATCAGCGAGGAGTTCGGGTTGTTCCTGCACCAGCACCGGCTGGGGATGCGGTTCGAGGAGGCTTTGGAGAAACTCAGCCAGCGCGTCGGCAGCCAGGACCTCGACCTGATGATCAACGCCATCGAGATCGCCCGACAGACGGGCGGCAACCTGACCGAGGTGTTCGATCAACTCGCCGGCGTTATCCGCGAGCGGATGCGTGTGGAGGGCAAGATTCGGACGCTGACGGCGCAGGGCCGGTTGCAGGCGATCATCGTCGGCCTGATGCCCCTGTTGTTGGCGGGCGCGATGTATATGATCAGCCCTCAAATGATGACCCGTTTCGTGTTTTCGACCGCCGGCATTGTGATCATCAGCATCGGCCTGATCTTCGAGGTCGTGGGTTATCTGGTGATCCGCAAGATCGTGAGCATTGATATTTGACAGTTGAAACAGCTTCGGACCGTGGCCGCCGACGTGAGGAGGCGGAAGGCCGTCGTGAGGATATGTCCGCCTCCTTACGGCGGGCGGCTACGACGCAGATCAGAAGTTCGCGAGGCACTCCAGGCAGTAGGTGTAGGTTGCCTGGAACTTGGCAAAGTCGTTGCGGAGCAGGGCGTCGAAGGCGATGTGGAAGGTGTTCAAGAGGTTTTGCAGCGGCGGATTGGCCGAGCGCAGCTCTTGGACGCGCCGGTCGAAGGCCACCAGCGTCGCGCGGGTCGTGTTGTTGCTGACGAGCGAACCGAGCTGCTGGGCGCGCTGCGCTGCGGATCGTTGATTGCCGCCGGTTGAGGCGGTGCTGCGGATCAGCCCCTGAAGCTGCGTCAGGACTCTGCCGTAGTTCTTGAGGTCCTTGTTGGCCTCGGTCCGGAAGGTGAACTTGCCGGAGAGAAACTGGACGATCTGCTGGTCGGTGGTGATTTGGTCCGCGGCGCGTTGTTGAAGCATGAATTGATAGAGCGCCGGGTTGTTTTGATACAGGTGATTGATGTCCAACTGGTCCCAAGTGTAATGAAGCGTGGAAGATTGACCTTGCATGCGGAACGTGAAGCCTTCCGTGTCGGTTGTGGAGGTGCGGACGAAGCCCTCCAGTTGCGTGCCGTCGTGCAGGCGGATGGTGACAGGGGTGTTCGCGTTGGGGCGCATGGCGGCCTCGCGGATCTTCTCGACCATCGCCTGGTAGAGGTCCGCGTCCACCTGCTTCAGATGGTTGGTGTCCACCTGCGTCCAGTTGTAACGGATGTTGGAGGCGTATTTCGTCCTGAACGAGAACCCCTTGGCGTCCGGGTTCGATGCGTTGCCGGTCAACTCGGTGCCGTCGAGCAGACGGATGGTGATGACGCCGGGCTTGGCAATCCGGTCGGCGGGCTTGGGCGCCGCCGCCGTGGCCGGCGAGGCGGGCGGGTTTTTGTGCAGCATCATCAGCTCGTAGGCCGGCGCGGCAACCTGCTTCAGGTAGTTGGTGTCAATGTCCGTCCACGAGTATCGCTTGGAGCCGTATTGCATGTTGAACCAGAAGCCTTGGGCGTCGGCTCCATAAACCGCGCCCGTCAGTTCGTTGCCGTTGAGCAGGCGGATGCGGACGGGCGGTGTGTCGCCGGCCGGCGGCGAAGGGGGAGAGGCTTGTCCGGCGGCCCAAGAACACGGGCAGACGGCCACCGTGAGGCCCAGTGCGAAGCGGAAGAAACCAGTTTTCATGACACATTCCTTTCCGGCCTGCCGGGCATTCTAGTGCCCACCGGCCTCTCAGCGCAATAGCACAAACGATTTCACCCCATGCCCACCGAACTCGCACATGTAGCCACCCGACCCGAGGAGATTGTCGCCGCGTTGATGTGGCTGGTGTTCGCCTTTGCCGGCGTGTGGTATATCGGCCTTGCGGTCAGCGAGGTCAAATATGTGCGGCTGGCCGACGGCCGCCAGCAAGCGCGCTCGCTGCCGCTGTTGTTCCGGCTGATGCTGCCCCTCGTGCCCAATGTCGCGCCGATCTTCCGGCACAAGCGGCTGGAGAAATCCCGCGCCAAACTCGACGCGCGCCTGATCTCGGCCGGTTACGAGAGCCTGCTCAATGCGGAGGAGTTCCTGTCCATCGCGTTGGTGATCTTCATCGTCGCGGCGCCGCTGAGCTTCGGGTTCAAGTGGGCGTTCGAGGGATGGCGGTTCCTGGGCCGATGGTGGCCGTTGCTGACGATCATGGTGATCCTCTACAGCCTCTATTATCCGTGGTCCTGGCTGCGGCATGCGCGGGAGCGCCGGCACCGCAGCATCCAGAAGGCGCTGCCTTATGTGCTCGACCTGATGACGCTGTCGGTGGAGGCGGGCTTGGATTTCATGAGCGCGCTGCGCAAGATCATCGAGCGCCGGGCAATAGACCCGCTGGGCGAGGAGTTGTTGCGGGCGTTTCACGAGGTGCAGGTCGGGCGCACGCGACGACAGGCGCTGCGCGACATGGGCGCGCGCGTGGACCAGCCGGACCTCAGTTCGGTAGTCTCCGCGCTGGCCCAAGCCGACGAACTCGGCGTGAGCCTCGGCACCATCCTGCGCATCATGGCCGACCAGATGCGGGTGAAGCGGTTCCAACGCGCCGAGAAGCTCGCGCACGAGGCGCCGGTGAAAATGCTCGGCCCGCTGTTGCTCCTGATTTTTCCGGCGGTGATGTTGTTCCTGCTGGGGCCGATCATCGCGCAAGCGGCGCGGCAGGCGTTCTGAGCCGGAAGCGCATTGCGGATCGAGG
>JAOACV010000109.1 GCA_026417675.1 Verrucomicrobiia bacterium | reverse complement strand
GGGCCATGTAGCACACCGCAATGCCCAGCGCCGCAGAGACGCTGTAGTCCTGCTCCTTCTTGATGCCTTCGAGCTTGGCCTGTTCCTGCATCATGCGCTCGCGGTAGCGGATGACCGGCGGCGCGTTGATGCCACCCATGCGGGCGAACTGGGTGATCATGCGAGCCAGTCCGTCGTTAAGTTCCTTGACCTTGGCTTCCTGGCTGACGATCACGTCGGCCTTGGGCCGGACAAGCCGGAAGAACATGATGGCGTCATCATACTGCTTGGAATCCATGAACAGTTGCGCCGCGCGCAGCGCCGCTTCATTGGCCACCGCCACGTCCACGCCGGGTCGCTGCATCAGTTGGATAAACTTGTCGCGCGCCTGGCTGCGGACGGCGTGGGCTTCGTCCTTCTTGCCTTCCTTGGTCAACGAGGCCGCCTTGGCCGCCAGGATGGAGGCGCGCAGGAACTCCGAGTCTTGGAACTGCTGGCCCGTCTTGAATCGCTGCTGGTAGTCGTCCACGGCCTTCAGTGAATCATCAAACAGGCCGCGAAACATCAGCGCCACCGCGCGGCTGTAGTAGGCCGCGTCGAGGTTCTCGCTCTTGGAGTAGTCGCGTATGAAGTTGTTCAGCGTCTGGATGGCTTGGTCGAAATAGGTGTTCTTGATCTTGGCGTCCTTCTCCGCCTCGCCGGCGCGGCCGAGCGTTTGCGCCAGCAGCAGCGTGGCCGATTCGCGAATGCCGGGGTCGGGGAACTTCGGGTCGGTCAGCGGCGTCAGGATTTTCATCGCCTCGGCGAACCCTCCCTTCAGGAAGTGGGCGTAGCCGAGTTTGTATTTCGCTTGGTTGAGGTAGGTGGATGCGGTGTGCTTGGTGGTCAGTTCCGTCAGGGCTGCGATGGCGGTGTCCATGTCGGCCTTGTTCAGGGCCTCGTCGGCCTTCTTAAACAGGTCCTCGTCGGGGCCGGCCATCGCCACGCCGGGCGTCAGGGCAAGCAGGGCGGCAGTCAGCAAGCACAGCCATCGCCCGCTGCCGTTTCGTTGCGGCTCACCACGCAACACAACAGTAGCTGCTTTCATGGATTGCCTTTCGCGTTGTCACTTCTTGGCGGCGGAAGCGTCCTTTTCAGCCAGCGCCGCCTTGCGGCTCAACTTAACACGACCTTTCTCGTCCACGCCAATGCACTTTACCCAGATCTCGTCGCCGAGCTTGCACACGTCCTCGACGTGCCGCACGCGGAAATCGGCCAGCTCCGAGATGTGGACCAGACCGTCCTTGCCCGGTAGCACTTCCACGAAGGCGCCGAACTCTTTGATCGTCACGACCTTGCCGCGGTAAATCTTGCCCACTTCGATCTCCGCGCACATGCTGGTGATGATCTCCCGCGCCCGCTCCATGCCGGCCGCACTAGTGGAGAATATGAACACACTGCCGTCGTCTTCAATGTCAATCTGAGTGCCGGTTTCCTCGGTGATCTTCTTGATGTTCTTGCCTCCCGGGCCGATGAGCAGGCCGATCTTGTCCGGAGGTATGCGCACCGTCTCCATCCGGGGCGCATACTTGCTCAACTCCTTGCGCGGCTCGGCCAGCACCCTGCCCATGATGTCGAGAATCTGCAGCCGCGTGACGCGCGCGCGTTCCAACGCCTGGCGCATCAGGTCGAAGGTAAGGCCGGGGATCTTCAGGTCCAGTTGGAAGCCGGTGATGCCTTGGCGCGTGCCGGCAACCTTGAAGTCCATGTCGCCGTAGTGGTCTTCCGCGCCGATGATGTCGGTCAGGAGCACGCCCTTCTTGCGGTCGTTGGCCTCCGTGATCAGGCCGATGGAAATGCCTGCCACGGGCGCCTTGATCGGCACGCCGGCGTCCATCAACGCCGGGCAGCCGCCGCAGACGGTGGCCATCGAGGTGGAGCCGTTGGAGGACATGATCTCACTGGTGATGCGGGTGGTGTAGGCCCATTTGTCCGGCGGCGGCATGACCATCTCCAGCGACCGCTCGGCGAGCGCGCCGTGACCGATCTCGCGTCGGCCCGGGCCGGCAATGCGGCCGGTTTCACCAGTGGAAAACGGCGGGAAGTTGTAGTGGAGCATGAACCGTTTCTCCGGCGCGCCGCCGGTGTAGGCATCCAGTTCCTGGATGTCGCCCAGCGATCCCAGCGTGGCAAACGCCAGCGCTTGGGTCTCGCCGCGCTGGAACAGCGCCGAGCCGTGCGGACGCGGCAGGACAGCGACTTCGCAGTGAATCTCACGCAACTGGTCTAGGCTGCGGCCGTCCATGCGCTTCTGCGTGGTCAGAATCTGGCGGCGGATGACTTCGCCCTTGACGTTCTCGAAGGCCATCTTAACGAGGTTCTCTTCCATTTCCGGGTTTTCGGCCTGTGCGGCTGCCAGAACCTCTTTGTAAATGGCGGAGGTCGCCTGATGACGCGCCTGTTTGCCGGGGATGCTGATGGCGGCTAGAATCCTCGATTCGGCAATCGCCCGGACCTTAGTCTGCAAGGCCTCCGGGACGGTGATCAGCGTCACGGGGCGCTTGGTCACGCCAAGCCCTTGGGCCAGTTGGCGTTGGGCGGCGACGATGGGCTTGACCAAGCCCTGTGCAAACTCCATCGCGGCGGCTAACTCGGCCTCGGAAAGCTCCTTGGCGCAGCCCTCGATCATCACGATGTCCGACTCGTTGCCGACATAGACCAAGTCGAGGTCGGACTCGGCCATCTGGCTATGGGTCGGGTTGGCGACAAACTGGCCGTTGACGCGGCCGACGCGGACCGCGCCAAGCGGGCCGTTCCATGGAATGTCGCTGACGGTCAGCGCGGCGCTGGCGCCGTTGATGGCGAGGATGTCGGAGTCGTTTTCGCCGTCCGCGCTCAGGACGATGGCCATGACCTGAACCTCGCTGAAATATCCCTCCGGAAACAAAGGGCGAATGGGCCGGTCGGTCATGCGGGCGGTGAGGATTTCCTTCTCCGTTGGGCGGCCTTCGCGCTTGAAATAGCCGCCTGGGAACTTGCCCGCCGCGCTGGCCTTCTCCCGGTAATCCACTTGGAGCGGGAAAAAGTCCTGTCCAGGTTTGCTTTCGTTGGCGGCCACCGCGGCCACGAAGACGACGGTTTCGCCATATTGAACGGTGACGGCGCCGTCTGCCTGGCCGGCCAGCTTGCCGGTCTCGATGATCAGGTCATGGGTGCCGATGGGGGTGCGAATGGATTGTTGCATGGGTGCTTTGGGTCCGCCCCGAGCGTCGGAAAAGCTTCCAAGAAAGCAGCGACCTGCGTTGGTTCTGCGTTCTTTGAAACCTTCCTGTCTCGCGAGCGGACCCGATTCAGGTTGTTGTGGTTTTCGTTTGGTTCTCGGACGCGGCCGCGCGTCAAGCCGGCAGGCTGCGCCAAAAATGAAACTTCTTGCGCTACTTGCGCAGCCTTAACTTCTTGATGATCTGCTGGTAACGGTTGTTGTCGGTCTGGCTCAAATAGTCCAGCAGCCGGCGCCGCTTGCCCACCATCATCAGCAAGCCGCGGCGCGAGCTGTGGTCCTTCATGTGGAGCTTCAGGTGCCCCGTCAACTCGTTGATCCGCTCCGTTAGCAGCGCGATTTGGACATCGGCCGAACCGGTGTCCCGCTCGTGAAGCCGGAATTCCTTCGTGATTTCCGATTTCGTCTTTGGGTCCATGGTGTTCACTTATCCGACGCTTCCTTGGGTGTCTCCGTTGGCGGAAGCGGGCGCACATAGTAGTCGCCGCCGGTCGGTTCTGTAAAGGAATTTTTCCACGTTTTCGCCGTCCCAACTCTAGGCTTGCATGGAGCCTCTCCGAGGGCTGAAGTTGGGGGCATGTTGGAAAAAGTGCGCCAAACCATCCGCGAACGCGGGCTGATCGCGCCGGGCGAACGGCTGCTGATCGGGGTCTCAGGCGGGCCGGATTCAGTGGCTTTGCTGGACGCGCTGGCGGCTTTGCAGCCCGAATTCGGCTGGGAATTGCATGTGGCCCACTTCAATCACCGGTTGCGGGGCGCGGAAAGCGACGCGGACGAGGCGTTCGTGCGCCAACTGGCTGCTGGCTATGATCTTGCCTGTGTCACGGGGTGCGACGACGTGGCCGGACGGGCAGCCCGCGAACGGCTCTCCATCGAAGACGCGGCCCGGCGGTCGCGCCAAGCCTTCTTCCAAGAAACAGCCCGGTCGCTCGGCCTCGGCACGCTGGCCTTGGCCCACACCGCCGACGACCAAGTCGAAACGCTCCTGCAACGGCTGCTGCGGGGCGCGGGCACACGCGGACTGGCGGCGATTCGTCCCTCCAACCGCATGGGCCGCCTCAACGTCGTCCGACCGATGCTGGACGTGTGGAAACACGAGGTGCTCGGCTACATCCAACAACGGGGCTTGAAATTTCGCCAGGACGCCAGCAATTGGGATCCCCAGTTCCAGCGGAATCGCATCCGCCATGAGCTGATTCCTCTGCTGGAACGCGACTACAACCCGAAGCTGAAGCTCTTGTTGCACCAGACCGCCGAGATGCTGGCCGCGGAAGACGAATGGATCGAGGATGCAGCCAGCCGCGCCTCGGAGCGCTGCCGGCCACGGCCCAAGGTCTTACTCGCTGACAGCCTGTCTCGCGAGCACGTCGCGGTCCAACGGCGGGCTATTTACCGCTGGCTCTTGGACAACAACCTCGGCGAAGCCGTGGACTTCCGCACCATCGAGGCGTTACGGGCCATGGCGGCGCGGGCCACCGTGAGCGAGTTGGTATTGACGGAGCAATGGCGCGCAGTGAGCGACGGGGAGAAGATCGAGTTGCAGAGTTCAATAGAGGGGGGACAACGGACCGCGACGGCGGAGGTTAACTCGCACGCGCTCAACGTGCCGGGCGTGACGGAGATCGCCGAGTTGGGCATTGCCGTGGAGGTTGAAATCGTGCCCGGCGATCGCATACCTAACATCGCCGCTCGGGGCGCTTCGCGCGCCGGGTTCCGTGCGCCGCATTCCCTCGACGAATGGATGGATGCCGACGCCTTGGGCGGTTGCCTGCGCCTGCGCCTCTGGCGGCCGGGGGACCGGTTTCAGCCCATCGGCATGGCCCGCCCCAAGAAGCTTCAGGACATTTTCGTGGACGAAAAGATCCCCGTGGCGCAAAGACGCCGGACGCCATTGCTAGAGGCGGCCGACGGCACGATCTGCTGGGTGCTAGGCTACCGCATCGGCGAGAAATTCAAGATCACCCCCGCCACGCGCCAAGCCTGTCATGTCCGCGTGCGGACTGTGGAGACCTGAAGGACTGGCTGGCTACGTGCAAGAAGATTCTTTCCGATGGGTCGCGTTCTCCGAACGCGATTCTCTCGCAGGCTCGACAACGCCTGCATTGACATCAGAGGAGGGTTCTGTTTTCTATGGAGGCGCTGAAGGCAAGGACGCGCGAATGAACCTGGTCAAGTTTCTCATCCTGGCGGTGATCGGCCTGCTGATCCGGCTGTGGCTGGTGCCGCAGTGGGCGGATGTGGGCGGGGCGGCGGATACTCCCCAATACGAACGGTTCGCCAGGAACCTCGTGCAGCATGGCGTGTTCAGCGACGACGAGGGCGATCATCCCGTGCCGAACGCGCGGCGGATGCCGGGCTATCCGTTTTTTTTGGCGACAATATACAGCGTGTGCGGTTTGGGAAAGTGGCGCGCGGTGCAGGTCGCGCAGGCGGTGATAGACCTGCTGACGTGCTGGTTGGTCTATCGCACGGCGCGGGAGTTGTTTCGGGACCGGTTGGTGGGGTTCTGGAGTTTCGGCACGGCGTTGATCTGCGCGCCGGTGCTGATTTTCAGCGGCTACGTCCTGCCGGAGACGCTGGCGACGTTCTGGGTAACGCTGGCGGTGTATTGCGCCTTGAAGGGCTGCCGGGACAATCGGAACGTCTGGTTCATCGGGCTGGGCATCAGTTGCGCGGCGGCGGCGATGATGAGGCCGACGCTGGCATTGCTGCCGGTGTTCTTGCTGCCGGCGTTTTATCTAACTCCCGAAGGCCGCCGGTTCTTCACGCTCAAGCGCGCCGGTTTGGCGGTGTTCTGCTGGCTGTTCCTCATGCTGCCGTGGGTAACGCGCAACGCGATCTCACTGCATGAGTTCAATTTCCTTTCCGCGGCGCGCGCCACCAAGTCGGACGACCGCGCGCGCGGTTATCACCGGTGGCTCTCCACGTGGGTGGACTCGCAGGCCTACAACCGTCCGCTAGCCTACGCGGTGGTGTATCAGCGCACGCCGGGTTACAAGCCGGACGATCTGCCGGCGGGGGAGAAGTTCGAGCGCAGTTTCCCGAAACATGCCTTCGACACGGACGAGGAGCGGTTGCAGGTGAAGGAGCTGATGAACAAGGTCTATCTGAACGTCGGGCTGACGGACGAGACGGACCAGGCGTTCGCCAGGCTGGCCGCCAAGAAGATCCGGGCGCATCCCCTCCGTTATTACGTCGCGCTGCCGCTTTACCGGATGTTGATGCTGTGGACCGAGCCGCCGTGGCACTGGTTCATCAATGCCCCGCCGCGCGTGGTGCGGTTGGCCCAATTGATCAGCATCGCCATCGTCGCGTTCGGTTTTGGCGGGCTGTGGGTGATCCGCCATCATTGGCGGGATGCCGGGCCGCTCTGGCTGGCGATGCTGGGCTGCACGCTCGGCGGCGTGGTGACGTGTTTCGCCGTGGCCACCGTGAACCCGCGGTTTGTCGTGCCGGTGTATCCCCAGATGTGCATCTTCGCCAGCGCATGCGCGTTCCACCTGACGCGCGCAAAGTCGCCGCTGAAGACGTCCACGGAGATTTACGAGCCGGATTACGACCGCTAGTAAGGCGGGCGAGGTTCAGAACTTCAGCGAAAGCGTCAGGCCCACGCCCGAGTTGAAGATCTCGTAGTCGCGGTCGATGCTGGAGTCGTTGCTGGTGAAGCTCACGAAAGCGCGCGCGCTGGCCCAGTTGGTGAATTGATACAGCACGGCCAAAGAGACAATGCTCGCCTTGTCTTCACGCTGGACCCGTTGATAGTCCTCCCATTGGAAGCGGTAGAGGACCTGAACCAGCATCTTCTGCATCGCCGCCCAGTTCAGCCCGACAAAAACGCCGTGGGTGAATCGTGTGTAGTCGTCCGGGCTGGTGAAATAGTAATCAAACGTGTAGCCGTAAGGCAGCACCAAACGGTCGGTGAACTTGTGGCTCCGGCTGATGACAAGGGCCGCGTCGCCCTCTTTGTAGAACTCGTCGTCCGTGGGCCGGCTCTCCAGTCGCGTGGCTGTAAAACCGCCGCTCAGGGTGAACCAGTCCTCGACTGCGCCGCCCGCGTTGAAGCCGGCCGCGCTCGCGTCAAAGTCTATGTCGGTGTGCCGGTTGTAGCGGAAGAACTGCTGTCGGACAAACACGCTGCCGGTCACGTCCTTGATCCAGGTTGGGTTCCACGACGCCTGTGC
>JAOACV010000108.1 GCA_026417675.1 Verrucomicrobiia bacterium | reverse complement strand
ATCAGTTGGTGTTCAAGGCCGGAGACGGCCCGTCCCCCGCCGAGACGAGCGCGTGGGTGTCCAAGCACGATGCTGCGAAGGCGCGGCACGTGATTGACCGACTGCTCGACGAAGGCGTCCGCACGATTGAGAAAGTGCGGGCGTTCATCTTGAAAGCATACGAAGCCTCCAGCTCGAACGCGACTTCAGTCGAGAAACAGGGAATGGGGCGCGGTCACGGGTCGTCTTCCAAGGCTGGAAGCCTCGCCAAACCCCAAGGCGGACTATCGGAGCATGGATCATGACAGGGTCTCATCATCATTTCAGTTGGCGTGCGGTGACCTCGGTCGTCGCGATGATTGCGTTTCTGGCGCTGGCCGTCACGGGCGCGGTGTTGTTCATCGCGCCGCCGGGGCGGATCGCCAACTGGACCAACTGGACCGTGCTTGGCTTGCGCAAAAGCCAGTGGAGCGACCTGCACATTTGCTTTGGCACGCTTTTCGTGGTGGCGGCGGTCGTGCACCTGGTTTTCAACTGGCGTCCGTTGGTCGGCTATTTCAAGGACCGGCTCAGCCGGCGCATCGGCTTGCGCCGGGAATGGGTGACGGCCTTGGCGCTGTGCGCGCTGGTCTTTGCCGGCACGCGGGCCGGAGTGCCCCCGTTCTCAACGTGGCTGGCGTGGAACGAGTATCTCCGCCAAAGTTGGGACACGCCCCGGCAACGCGCGCCGATCCCACACGCCGAATTGCTCACGCTGGCGGAACTGGCAGCGAAAGCAGGCCTCGATTTCCCGACCGTCGCGCCCAGGTTGGAGGCGCGGGGTATTTGCGGTTTTGCGCCGGACACGGTTGTGCAGAAGCTGGCCGACCAAGCCGGCCTGTCGGCGCAACAACTCTATGAGATTATCACGGCGCCGGAGACATGCTCGGACCGTCGCGGCATGGGCCAGGGTGCGGGGCGTGGTGGTGCCGGCAAGGGGCCGGGACGGATGACGCTGGCCGAGTATTGCGGCGGCGCGGGCGTCACAGTCAGGGATGCGCTGGCGCGGCTTTCCGCAAAGGGAATCAAGGCCGCCGAGAGCCAGACACTCCGCGAGATTGCGACCAACAACGGCTACGAGTCGCCGCACGACCTGCTGGAAATCATCGGCGGTCGGTAGGGCGTCGCTTGGCCAGCCCCTTCGCCTTGACCAGCGACATCATGAGCGTGTGGCAAAGTTCCCCGGCCTTTTGATCGGAGAGAGTTTGGTAGACCCCCAGAAGCGCTCGCACGTTTGTCTTTTCGCCGGCCTTCACGGCGCGGCCGATCGTGTAGAGATAGAAGAGAGATTTCTCGCCCCTGTAGTGCGTGCCGGCTGAGCGTCTGCGCGGTGAAGCAGACCTTTGGCACGGCAACCACCGCTACGGCTGCGCCTTCTTCCGCAGGCCGGCAATGGTGAAGAAGTTGGCGACAATGCGCTCGCCGTCGGGATGCTGGTCATCGAAATGCTCCGGGTGGAACTGCGTGCCATATAACAGCTTGGTCTTGTGTTTCATGGCCTGGATGCGGCATTCGTCGGAGGAGGCCAGCAACTCGAACTCCGGCGGCAGCTTCTTGACCTCGAAGGCGTGGTATTCGCGCACGACCACCTCGTCGCGGAAACCGTCGAATAACGGATCGGGCTTGACGATTCTCACGGGCATGAAGCACCACTCCTTGTAGTAGCCCGGATGATAGGCGGGATGCGGGTCTTTCTCGCCCGGCCGGAGGCGGCGCATCGGTGCCTCCCTGCTGCCGTAGGCGCGGGCGATCAACTGGTGGCCGCCGCAGAAGCCGATGGTCGGGATTTCGGTCGCGCGAATCACAGCCAGCAACCTTTGCGTGAACTTGTCGTCGAGGCTCTTGTCCATCACGGTGATGATGAGCGCCTTGATCCGCTTCTCGTTGAGGCTGGCGCCCGTCAGTTGCGTGTAATGGACGGTGGCACAAGGCAGGCCGGTGAGTTTCTCGACGAGGGCCTTGAGCCTGACCAGATAGACGATGTGTTTGGACTTGGGGCCTTCCTTGATGGCGGCGCGCATGGTGTTGGGATGCTTGCAGTCCACGTGACAGACCACGGGCGGGCCGTCGGCCATCAGGCCGGCGAGATCGTCGTAGAGGTTGATGCCGGCCAAGACGCCGCTGGTGAAGTTGGTTTTCCCGGCGAGCGACTCGCCACCGGAAGCGAGAAGCATCGCGCAGAGCATCCATGCGCGCGCCGCGAGACGGGACGAAGGCTGTGCTGCAGCGGTCATGTGACTGCAGCCATTGTTATCCCGAAGCTCCAGCGGTAGCAAGTTTGTTGAAGTTACTTGCCGAGCGGCTTGCCGTTGTATTCGCCAGTGAGCGCATGGAGGAACTTGAGCATCGCGTCGGTGTCGGCGGCAGCGAGGGTTTTGCCGAGTTGATACTTGGCCATGTATTCGACAGCCTGTTTCAACTCCTTGACCGTGCCGTCGTGGAAATACGGGAAGGTGATGGCGATGTTGCGCAGCGTCGGCACCTTGAACTTGCCTCGATCATCCTCCCTCTTGGTCACGCTGTAGCGGCCGAGATCGGCGTCGGTCCGGTTGCCGCGGTCGGCGATGTAGTCGCCGTGGCGGCTCATCAGCTCAAATGACTGGCCGCCGAGGATCTTGCCCGCGTGGCAGGTCGCGCAGCCGTGGCTCTTGAACAACTCGTAGCCGCGCTTCTCGTCGGCGGTGAGCGCGTCCGCCTGGCCGCGCAGGAACTTGTCGAAGCGCGACGGCGTCAGCAGGGTCCGCTCAAACGTGGCGATGGCCGAGGTGATCGTCTCTTTGCTGAAGCCCTCCGGATAGACGGCCGTGAACTCCTTGGTGAATTCGGCATCCTGTTTCAACTTGCCGATGATCTCCGGCCAGTTCGACGCCATTTCGATGGGGTTGTTCGGCGGGCCGTCGGCCTGTTCTTCCAAGGTGGCCGCGCGCCCGTCCCAGAACTGCTTGAACTGGAATCCGGCGTTGAAGGTCGTGGGCGCGTTGATGCCGCCGAGCTGGCCGCCGACGCCTTTGGAGTATTGCTGCTGGTCGGTGCCGCCTTTGGCGAGGTCGTGGCAGCCGGCGCAAGCGAGGCTGTTGTCCTTCGAGAGCCGCTTGTCGTGGTAGAGCTTGTCTCCGAGGGCGACCTTGCGCGCGTCGAGGTCCACCTTCTCCGGCAACGGCTGGACGGGGTCGTTTTGGAACTGCGGGGCGACACCCGCGACGACGTAGTGTTTGGCGCGCACAGCGCGCACCCAATCGAGCAGCGCCTGCTTCTCCGCGCCGGAGAGCGCGCCGTTCCAGTGCAACATGAGATAAGGCGTGGGCGGCATGCTGCCGACCTGAATGGCGTGCTCGGTCTTGGCGAGCACGACCTCGGACACCGGCTGGTTGTCCGACGGCAGCAGCGCTTCGAGGTAGTTCAACTCGCGGGTGCCGACGCGGATGTCGCGCTCGACGATGCCTTTCGCCGGGGGCAGGCTGGCGTAGAAAGGCCGCACCACCTCGGTCGAATGACAGTTGGCGCACTTCTGGCCGATGATCATGAGCGCCTTGGCGGTTGTCGCGTCGTCCACCTTCGCCTTGGTCAGGCTGTTGCTGGGCAGACCGACCACCAAATTGGAAACAGGCAGCGCCAGCGCCACCAACACCAGAACGATCAACACGATGACAAGTTTGCTTTTCATGCAGCAATCTCCTTCAGGGATCTCGGTTGCGGGGAACTTTCCACGGCCGGCTCCAATTCGCAAGCCAAGAACGCGACCATGCGAGCCGCCGTTGCCGTCCGCATGCAGTTCAACGTGCCTTGAGCTTGTCCAGCTTCGGTTGGATGACAAGACGGCAGTAACCGGCCGTCGGGTTCTTGCGGAAGTAATCCTGGTGGTAATCTTCCGCCGGCCAGAACTTCGTCAGCGGCGCGATCTCCGTCACAATCGGGGCGGCGAACCGCTTCTGGGCCTGCTGTTTCGACTTCTCCGCCGCAAGTCGCTGCGCCTCGTTGTGGTGGAAGATGACCGACCGGTATTGCGGGCCGACATCCGCGCCCTGGCGGTTCCGGGTTGTCGGGTCGTGTATCTTCCAGAACAGCTCCAGCAGCTTTTCGTAACTGACCTGCGCCGGATCAAACTCGATTTGCACCACCTCCGCGTGGCCGGTCGTTTTCGTGCATACCTGCTCGTAGGTCGGGTTGTCGGTCTGCCCGCCGCTGTAGCCGCAGGTGACCGTTTTCACGCCCGGCACGGTTCGGAACACCGCATCCAGGCACCAGAAACAGCCGCCGCCGAGCGTGGCGAGTTGTGTGTTGGCAGGGCGATTGTTCTTCGATGCGGCCGGGGCGTTCATGAGGGGCACCAAGGAAACCAAGGCGAGGCAGAACAGGTTGGTTCGATGTCGCGTTTTCATGTCGGGCATGATGGCTAACACGTAGGCCATCTCCAGCCAAGCGGCAACTGAAACCTGCGTCGCCTGATCCCCCGACGGTGAAACTTCGGCAGGCGCCGAAACGATCGCGGCGCGCAAGACGCAGGCAAAATGTGAAACGTGAACCGCGTATGGCAGTGAGGCCGTCGGATCAACGCCCCTTGGCCAGCGATGCCGGACGTCACTTCGGCAGCCACCACGTTCCGGGCGCGGCGAACTCCTTTACGACCTGATCGCCGCGGCGACCAAGTTTGCCCTGGTCTTTCTTGTCATACCACGCGTGCAGCGCGCCGCCGTCGCTGGTGCGGACGGTGATTCGGTTGCCATCGAACTTGCGGACCTCATTGGGGGGCATCCGGCCCCGGAACTTGACTTCGCCATCCACGGTCACAGTCACATCGCAGACATTGTCGGCCCGGATGGTCAGCGTGTGGGCCGGTGGCCGGGGCGGCTCGATGATCTGCGCGGGCGAGGCGCTCTTGGGCGGCAGGTAGGAGCTTGCGTCGCCCTTGGCCGCAACCGCGGCTGGCGCCCCGTTGGCGACGACCTTCGGCTGGCTGGGTTGGCGCGTCCAGTTCCAGAAACCGCGGATGCCCCAAATGAGCACCAACACCACCACGACCACGCCGAGGATGGAGACGATCAGCGCGGGGGACACGGCAGGCGGTTCCTCCGAAGGCGGCGGCGGGGCGGTTTTGCCGATGGGCTGGCGCGTCATCGGCTGGGGCGGCTCGAACGGCATGGCTGTCTCGGTATGCTGCCGCAGGAAAGCGTCCACCAGCGGTTTGGGGTCGAGACCAAGATATTGCGCGTAGATTCTCAGGAAGCCCTTGACGTAAACGGGCGCCTCGATCTTGTCGAACTGGTTGGCTTCGAGCGCGGCTAGGTATTCGCTTTTGATCTTGGTGGCCTGCGCGGCGATGTCGAACGTCACCTTCTTGCGTTCGCGCGCGGCGCGGAGTTGTTGGCCGATGGTTTCCATGATTCTCTAGCGGTTTACTGCGTGGTGGTCGCGGGAATCTCGCCGTCCAAGTCAATCAAGATGTCCCGCGGCTCGGCGCCCTTGTGGGGGCCGACGATGCCTCGCTCTTCCAAAATGTCCATGATGCGTGCCGCCCGCGTATAGCCGATTCGCAACCGCCGCTGCAAGATGGAAACAGAGGCCCGCTTGGTCTGGCGGATGACCTCGACGCACTGTTCGATCAACTCTTCATCCTCCTCGCCGTCCACATCGCCGCCGGCGCCGGATTCCCGCGTGAGCTTGTCCGTGATCTCCCTTTCGAAGGTCGGCGGCGCCTGCTTTTCCAAGAACTCCACGACGGCGCGGATCTCCTCGTCCTGCACAAACACACCCTGCGCGCGGATCAGCTTCGAACTGCCGGGCGGCAGGTAAAGCATGTCGCCCTTGCCGAGGAGCTTATCCGCGCCGTTGGCGTCGAGGATGACGCGGCTGTCCTGCTTGCTGGCAACCTGGAACGCGACGCGCGCGGGGATGTTGGCCTTGATGACGCCGGTCACGACGTCCACGCTCGGCCGCTGCGTGGCCAGGATCATGTGGATGCCCGTGGCGCGCGCCAGTTGCGCCAGCCGGGTAATGCCCATCTCGATGTCGGCCGGCGCGGTCATCATCAGGTCGGCCAGTTCGTCCACCACAAAAACGATGTAGGGCAACGAGTCGGGAATCTTCAATTCGTCGTCGCGCGGCACTTCCAGTCCAAGCTCCACCTGCTGTTCGGCGGTCGCTGCCGCCTTGGCAGCGGCCTTGGCCTTCGCGGTGCGGCTGTTGAACGCCTGGATGTTGCGCACGCCGCTCTTGGCGAAAATCTGGTAACGCCGCTCCATCTCGGTCAACAACCAACGCAGCGCGAGCGGCACCTTCTTGGGGTCGTTGACGATGGGCAGCGCCAGATGGGCCAGCGAGGCATACATCTGCATCTCGACGATCTTCGGATCCACGAACACGAACTTGAGTTGCTCCGGGCTCATGCGGAACAGCAGCCCCGTGATAATGGAGTTGACGCAGACGGTTTTGCCGGAGCCTGTCGCGCCCGCGATGAGTATGTGCGGCATGTCGGTCAGGTCGCCGATGATGACGTTGCCGCTGATGTCCTTGCCCAACGCCAGCGGCAGCCGCGCGTTGGTGGTCTTCCATTCCTTCGACTCCAACACGTCGCGCAGGAACACGATAGTCGTGGTGGAGTTGGGCACCTCGATGCCGACCGCGCCCTTGCCGGGGATCGGCGCAAGAATGCGGACGCTGGAAGCCTTCATCGCCAGCGCGATGTTGTTGGCCAGCGCGGTGATCTTCTCCACCTTCACGCCCGCGCCGGGATAAATCTCGTAGCGGGTGATGACGGGGCCTTTGGTCACCTCGCCGACGCGCACGTCGAGGCCGAAATCCGCCAGGGTCGCCTGCAAGACGGCGGCGGTCTGTTTGAGATCCTCGACCACCTGCGCCGGCGGACTGTCGGCCGAAGCCTTGACCAGAAGATCGGGCGTTGGAAGCTGCCAATTCTTGTAGGAGACCGGCGCCGGCGGAGGCGTCGGCCGCGGCGGTTTCGGCGGCGCGGCTGGCTTCTTGGCGGCAACGGGTTGTGGGGGCGGCGGGGCGGCGGAAGTCACCGATTCGTCAGACAGGTCGGTCGGCGCAGCAACTGGTGCATCGGGCATCGCGACGGCCGTCGCAGGCTCCGGCTCGGCCATGGGCGCTTCCTTTTCCACTTCCACTGGCTTCGGCGGCGCGGGAGCCGGTTTCGATGGCGGCTCGACTTTTCGTTCGACCTTCCTTTCCACCTTCGGTTCCGGCACTGGCGGTGGTGCCGGCGGTGGCGGCGGCATGACAGCGGCTGCGGCAGCCGAGGCGAGCGCTTTCGCAACCGCTTTTTCGCCGACCGGCGCGACCGTCGGTATGGTGGCCTGCTTGACGGTGGGAGTTGGCAGCGAGTGGCCGCGGATCGTCATTTGTTGCGGCGTCAACACCGGATGCGGCACAGCCGGCGCCGGACGGGGCTGGTC
>JAOACV010000107.1 GCA_026417675.1 Verrucomicrobiia bacterium | reverse complement strand
CATTCACCGTGTCTTCAACGGTCACGCCTTCGAGCGCCTGATGTGCCGCATCGCAAAACAACCGCGTCGTCGGGCCGACGAGCCACTCGACGGCGTTGGCGATGTGCGTCAGCGCGTCCTGAATCGCCCCGCCGCCGGTTTCGTGCCGCGTGTAGTAGATTTCGCGATACGCCGGCCGGAACGTCGGGAAGAGCTGGCCCGCCCCGACGGTCACGTGAAGCGGCCTGCCAAGTTCGCCGCCGCGCAGAAACTCCCGAGCACCGAACACCCACGGCATGAGGTGATAGACATACGCCACCGCTGTGAACCGGCCTAATTTCGCCGCGGCCTCAAGCAGCTCGTCCATCTTCTCGAGGTTGGTGCTCAACGGCTTCTCGATGAATACCGCCGCACCGTGTTGCAGCGCGGCGAGCGCGAGGCCGACATGCGTGTGGGCCGGGGTGCAGATCACAATGCCGTCGTAGCGGCGCGCGGCGAGCGCGGCGTCGAAGTCGCTGAAGCTGGCGACGCCGTATTGCTGCGCGACACGCTGGAGCAGCGTCGTGTTGGCATCGCACGCAGCGACATTCGCGCGTCCGGTGCGCTGGAAACACCGCAGATGCCGCTCGCCGATGCTGCCGCAGCCAACGATAAGGATGGCGTCGCTCATGGTGAGTTCCCGCTTAGTTGGCCCCAAAACCGGCGCGAGGTCAACACGCGCTTTGACTCGGCGCAGGCTGAGGGTTTAGCTCGGGACTCATGAACTCCACACTCTTGGGTTTCTCCGACTGCGCCGTGTGGGGCTATGGCGACGCGCATCCCTCCGGCCAGCCTACTGTCGCGCTGCACGCAAAACCCGGTCCGCCCCGAGCGCTGCCGGCCGGTTGAGGCTTCCGGCTTGTTCGCGAGGCGGCGGCGTTATACTCTGCGCGACGCGGATATGAGGCTGAACACAGAATCATAAGGAGACTAGCCTTGAAGACCAGAGGACGCTTCGTGACCCGTCGCCAGTTTCTCGGAACGACCACAGCGGCTGCGTTGGGCGCGCTGGCGGAAAACCGTCCGGCGGCATCGGCAGGCGATTCGGCCTCCTCGATGAAGTATCGTCGCCTTGGCCGGACGAACCTGATGATTTCCGAAATCGGTCTTGGCTGTGCCAGCGGGCTGCGCTCCCAACAATTGGGACCGGAACTCTTCAACCGCTATCGCGAGGAGCTTCCCGCGATCACGCACAAGCTGCTGGAGCTTGGCGGCAACTTTGTTGCCACCTCCGCCAGCTATCACGACACCGAGGAGATTCTCGGCCGCGCGCTGAAGGGCCGGCGCAAGGACGTCTTCATCTTCACCGCGTCGGGCAAGAAGGATGCCAAGGCGGTCATCGCCGACTGCGAGCGGAGCCTGCAACGGTTTCAGACCGATGTCCTTGACGGCTACTTCGCCCACGGTGGCTGGAGCGAGGGATTTCAGGAGGCCGCAGCAAAGCTTAAACAACAGGGTAAGATTCGCTTCATCGGGATGAGCTGCCACGTTCCTGAAAAGCACCGCGAGAGAATCGAAGCTAACCAAGTGGACTTCATCCTCCAGCCCTACAACTACATGAATCTTGCCAAGTGGACGGAGAAGACCGACCGCGTGGGCACGGAGGAATTATTCGAGCTGTGCAGGAAGAAGGACGTGGGCGTCATGGTGATCAAGCCGATGACCGGCCACTTCATTCCCAACTGGGCCAAGAAGACCGACGATCCCAAGGTGGCCTGGCTGCTCAAGGAGCTGAAGGTCTCCGGCAAGCAGAACCTCTACCAAGCGTTCCTGATGTGGGTGCTCAAAAACCCGAACGTCTCCTGCGCCATCGTCGGGATGGGCGCCGTTCAAGACGTGGTTGAGGACTGCGCGGCGGTTACGAAGAAGCTCACGGCATCTCACGAGCGCTTGTTGGAGCAATACGCGGCGCTGGCCACCGGCGATTACTGTCGAATGTGCGAGACCTGCGTGCCGAACTGCCCGGCGGGCGTTCGCATTCCCGACATCCTGCGCTTCCGCATGTATTACCAAAACTACGGCCATCGCCGGGATGCGCGTGAGCTATATGCATCACTGGCGAGCCATCAACAAGCATCCGCCTGCACCGGATGCGGCCGTTGCGAGCAAACATGTCCCAGCCGCCTCGCGATCGTCCAAAAGCTTAAAGCCGCTCACGCGCTGCTGGCGTGACGGACCGAGCAACATGACAACGACCCGAAACATCCGCATCACCGTCGGCAACGTGTGTCTGGCGGCCGAACTCAATGCCAGCCGCACTGCGGAGGCGATTCTGCGGGCGCTGCCGATTGAAGCCAGCGGCCAACGTTGGGGCGACGAGATTTATTTCCGCATCCCGGTGGTTGCGGAACCGGAGGATCCGAGGGAAGTTGTGGCGATAGGCGATCTGGCTTACTGGCCGCCGGGCCGCGCGTTCTGCATTTTCTTCGGACCGACGCCGGTGAGCTGCGGCGACGAAATCCGGCCCGCCAGCGCGGTTAACGTCGTGGGCAAAGTGACCGGTGACGCGACCGTGTTGCGCCCGACGCGCGACGGCGAGACGGTGAGGATCGAGCCGGCATGAGACGACGTGATTATTGGCAAGGCTATGACACGCCGGGATTGGGCTTTCTGGGAACGCCCACGCCGGTGGTGAAAGTCTTGCTGCTGGCTAACGCGGGCGTGTTCGCCTTCCAAACGCTGCTGGTGCTGGGCGGTCGCTCGGCGGGATTGGGGATGGCGTGGAGCCGTGTCTTCGACGAATGGTTCGCGCTCAGCGGCGAGGGGCTGGCGTCGGGCAAACTCTGGCAGGTGGCGACCTACATGTTCCTGCATGGCGGCCTGCTGCATCTGCTGCTGAACATGCTCGCGCTGTGGATGTTTGGGAATGATGTGGAGCAACAGCTCGGCTCGCGGCTTTTTGTCCGGCTATACGCGATCGGCGGTCTGGTTGGGGCGGGTTTCTGGCTTGCGGCCAACGCGTTCGCGCCGTCGTTACTCGTGGGCGCGTCGGCGGCGGTCGGCGCGGTGCTGATCGCGTTCGCGACGTTGTTCCCCGAACGGCCGATCACCATGTTGCTGTTCTTCGTGCTGCCAGTCACGATGAAAGCCAAGTGGTGGGCATGGATCGCCGTCGCGCTAGTGGGTTATTCCTCGCTGATGGACACCTCCAGCGGCGTCGCTCATCTGGCGCACCTCGGCGGCATCGTGGTCGGCTACGTGTTCGTCAAGTGGCTCGGCTGGGGCGAGCCGTCGTGGCCAGTTGAGAAGCTTCAAGCGGCGCTGCGGCCGTTGACGGGCTGGTGGCAGCGACGGCGTGAGAAGCGCGAGTTCACGAGCGAAAAGTTTCTGGAAGAACAGGTGGACCCAATCTTGGAGAAGATCGCGCGCAAAGGCATCGGGAGCCTGACGCACCGCGAGCGCAGGATTTTGGAACAGGCGCAGGGCGTCTTGCGCGATCGGTCGCGATCGCGGCCCGATGATTCGTCCCGGCGCTAGATGAAATCCATGGTTCCACCTGCCCTGCCCGCCGCCCTGGCGCGCGCCTGCCGCGCCTCGGCCGACCCGGAGCGGGCGCAAAGGAACTTTCAGCGCCTGCTCGACGCCGCGCCGGACCGGGAGGCGATGTTGAAATTGCTGGCCGACCATGACTGGTTGGGCAGGTTGCTGGCCGAAGCTTTGGGTGTGTCGCAGACCATCAGCGACACGCTAGTGCGGCATCCGGAATACGTGGACTGGCTGTTGACAGGGGCGCATCTGGACGAAGACCGCCCGGTTCAGTCCCTGGAAAGGGAGGCGCGCGAAATCGTGGACGTGGCGGTCTCCGCCGACAACAAGCTCAACGCCCTCCGCCGGTTCAAACGCCGCGAGATGGTTCGCATCGGCCTGCGCGACCTCTCCGGCCGCGCCAGCCTTGAACAGACCGTGCGCGAGCTTTCCGACCTGGCCGACGTGTGCCTGCGGCACGTGCTGGCGATTCATTGGCGGGACCTGACCGCCCGCATTGGCGAGCCCCAACCGCCGGACTTTGCCATCATCGCGCTGGGCAAACAGGGCGGGCAGGAACTGAACTACAGCAGCGACATTGACGTGATGTTTCTCTACGAGCAGGATGGCGAGGTGACGCGCGACGGCCGGCGCGTGATGTCCAACGCGCAGTTTTTCACCAAGCTCGCCGAAGCCATCGTGACCTCCGTTGCGGCCCGCACGCCGGAGGGAGACTTGTTCCGCATAGACCTGCGGCTGCGCCCGGAAGGCAGCGCCGGGCCGCTGGTGCGCTCGCTGGCCAGCTTCGAGCACTACTACGCCAGTCGCGGCGAGACTTGGGAGCGCATGATGCTCATCAAGGCGCGTTGGGCCGCCGGCAGCGCCCCTTTGGTGAACGAGTTCCTTGAGACCATCCAGTCGTTCCGCTATCCCCGCTCGCTCAGCGAGGACGTGATTGCCGAGATCGCCGCCATCAAGCAGCGCATCGAACGCGAGGTGGTCGGCGACGCGCGGCTGACACGGCACGTCAAGCTCGGCGTCGGCGGCATTCGCGAGATCGAGTTCATCGTGCAGACCCTCCAGCTCTTCCACGCGGGCGCGATGCCGTTCCTGCAAACGCCCAACACCATGGAGGCGCTGCGAAAACTCGGCCAGTATGAGCGTCTGCCGCAACACGAGGTCAACGACCTGCTCGCGGCTTATCGTTTCTTGCGCACGGTCGAACACCGCCTTCAAATGGAGGCGGGGTTGCAAACCCACACGATCCCGACCGACCATGCCGCCTTGCTGCGGCTGACGCGCTCGCTCAAGTTCAAAACGATCGCGGCATTCGAGAAACACCTGCGCCGGCACACCACCCGCGTGCGCGCCATCTACGACCGGCTGCTGGGCAAACCGCGCAGCGAGGGCCGCGCCCGGTGGCGGCGGTTGTTTGCGGACGAAAGCCGGCAGGCGGAGTTTGTGAAGGCGCTCGCCGCGGCCGGATTCCGCAAGCCCGAAGCGGCGGCCAAGACCCTCTACGAAATGGCGCGCGGGACCGGCCACGTCCACATCTCGGCGCGCACCAGCGAGCTGTTCGCGCGCATCTTGCCGGAAATCCTGCGCGCGGTCAACCCGCACTCCATCGCCGACCATCCCGCGGAGGGCGGCGGCACCACGGTGGCGGGCCTTGCCGAGCCGGACGAGGCGCTCAAACAACTGCAACGCTTCGCCGAGTCCTACGGTTCGCGCGCGACGCTGTTTGAGGCGCTGGCGTCCAGTCCGAAGACCATCGAGCTGCTGCTGCGCCTGTTCGACAACAGCCGTTTCCTCGCCGACGTGGTCGTGCGCGATCCGGGTCTGTTCGAGGAGGTCACGCGGCTCGACATCGTGCGCCGCTACAAGACCCGCGCCGACGTGCTGGCGGAACTGCGCGACATGCGCGGACGCGCCAAACCCGACGCCTGGCTGCGTATCTACAAACGGGCTGAAATGCTCCGCTGCGGCGTGCGCGACGTGCTCGGCCTCAGCAACCTCGAACAGGTTCACGACGAACTCTCCACGCTTGCCGAGGCGTGCGTGGATTTCGCCGTGCCCGCCGTGGCCAAGGAACTCAAAAAACAACGCCTGCCTTTTGCCGTCATCGGTGTCGGCAAGTTCGGCGGCCACGAACTCAGCTACGGCGCCGACCTCGACGTGTTGTTCGTCACCCGCGGCGGTCTAGCCGAGACCAACGCGGCAGTCGCATTCGCCAAGCGGCTGATCGAATTCATGGGCCAGCAGACCGACGAAGGCTCGGTCTACGCGCTCGACGCCCGCCTGCGGCCGGACGGCGACAAGGGCGTGCTGGCGCAATCCCTCGACGCCTACGCCGCCTATTTCGAGAAACGCATGCTGTTGTGGGAGCGACAGGCGTTGACAAAAGCGCGTTTCATCGCGGGCGACGCGGCGCTCGGCGCGGAGTTCCAGCGGTTGGTGGACAGGCACGTCTATGGCAGGCCGCTCACCGACGCGGAGATGGCAGAAATCGCCCGGATGCGCGACCGCGTGGAGCGCGAGCGCGGCGATCAGAAGCATCCTGAAATGAACCTCAAGACCGGCGCGGGCGGCATCATCGAGGCGGAATTCATCGTGCAGGCGCTTCAGATGCGTTGCGGCGCGTCGCATCCGGCCGCGCGCCAGCCGCACACGCTGGCGGCGCTGGCGGCGCTGGCGGAAGCTGGCGCTCTGACCGCGCGGGAGGCGCACCAGTTGCGCGAGGACTACATGTTGCAGCGGCGCGTGGAACTGGTGTTGCGACGGCTGCACAACAGCCCGGTGTCCACCCTGCCCGCGTCGGTGGAGGATCAAACCGCGCTGGCCTGCCGTCTCGGAGCGCCGTCGCTGGATGAGTTCTGGAAGCTCTATCGCGCGGCGCGACAGCGCGTGAGGGAGCTGTATCGGAAGGTCTTCAAACTCGGTTGATCGAAACCCGCCCCCGGACGCGCCGCCGTGGGCCAGCGAGGGATCAGTCCTCGGATTTGTTCTCGACGGCTTCCGCCCGGAGCTTGGCGATGGCTTCCATGGCCGCCTTCATTTCCGCTTCCTTCTTGCTCCCGCCCGCGCCGCGGCCGAGTTCGCGGCCGTCGAATTCCACCACCGCCTCGAAGTGCTTGGCGTGGTCAGGGCCGGTCTGGCTGGTGATGCGATAGACCGGGTTCCTGGCGTAGTGGTCTTGCAGCATTTCCTGCAACATTCCCTTCGGGTTGTCCTCCTGGGCGCTGCTGCCCAGTCGTTCCATCTCGGCCTGAAACAGGTTCCTGATAAACCGCCGGGCGACATCCAAGCCGCCGTCCTGATACAGCGCGCCGACGACCGCCTCGAACGCGTCGGCCAGATTGGAAGGACGGCTGCGCCCGCCGCTGGTTTCCTCACCCTTGCCGAGGCAGAGATAATCGCCCAACGACAACTGGCGGGCCATGTGATAGAGCATGTGGCGGTTGGCCAGCCGCGCGCGCAGCTTGGTTAGTTGTCCCTCGTCGCCGTTGGGGAAACGCTGATAAACCTCCTCGGTAAGCACCAGTTGCAAAACGGCGTCCCCGAAGAACTCCAGCCGCTGATTGTCGGCGTGCCGCTGCCCCGCGCCCGCTTTGCCTCGCGGTCCGCTTTCATGCACCACCGAACGGTGCGTGAGCGCCTCGCTCAACAGTTCGCGCCGGGCGAACCGGTGACCGAGGCGCTCTTCTAGCTGCGTCAGATCGGCCACGCTACAAACCTAGAGGAATCGCCCGTCCCTGCCAAGTCCGAAGATGCAACAAACCCAAACAAGCATGGCCGCTGCGAGATCGTTCTGTCAACCATGTAGGTGAATCGCGTTCAGAAAACGCAATCCGCCTCGGAGACTCCGCTCAACTTACCTATCTCGCAGCATGTTTATCGCCGGCCGGTGTCGGATTCCTCGACGCGCCTCATTCGAGGTTTCGATTCTTCCTCCTCGGACTCGTCTTGCGGTTTT
>JAOACV010000106.1 GCA_026417675.1 Verrucomicrobiia bacterium | reverse complement strand
CCACAGATGCACGCGCGCCAGAACGGCTCCGGCGGTTGCAAACCGCCGGGCCTTGCATTGTCAGCCAGACGTTGACCGCCGCTTGCGATGGTTCCAACACGCATCCCACCGTTGACGCCCGCGGGCGAAACTGGCAGAGTGCGGGCATGAAAGGGAACGACGTTGCCATGGAGACTTGCCGGGAGACGGGCCGACAGGCGGCGCGCTGCGACGAGCGCGAAAGCGGCGGCGGAGCAATGCCCGCCGCCTGCGGCGCGGATCAAGGCGCGGTTGCGCGACGTGGGCGGCAGCATCCGCGACTTCGTCAGGAAACATGCCGGCGTCCGCCTGCGGGACAACGGCGGAGCCAAACGCGCCCTGGGGTATGTGGCCGGCCCGTCGGCGTGAGCGCCCCGCCGATTCCACCAACATCCAACCAATCCCAGCCCGTCATGCCCTCCGTGCCTCCAGTCGCCCGCCTCCAAGCGATAGCCCCGCTGCTGCGCCTCTTGCGGGGCCGCGAAACAAAACCGGCGAGCGTGGATGAGGTTGGGGCGGGAGGAGGTTCTGCTGCGATGAATGCCGCGCTCGTTGATCCGGCGGGAAGAGCGATTGGTGGGGATGAGTTGGGACGTGATGAGGGACAGATTTCAGACGTTCCAAGGAGAAACCGGAGGGTTTGGCTGCTGGGGAGGATCGTTGCGTTTTTGGCGGTTGGGGCGGGTTGTTTGTTAGGCGGAGATGCACAAGCTGATTATGTTGACACTTCCGGGCTGACGACAACAAATGTTTTGGGCAAGTTGTTTCAGGTAAATTTTGGAAGTCCGCCTGAATACGAATGGGGGTGGCACTTAATAGTGCTAATGCTTTTTTTAGCGCAGATAATGGAATCAGCATTTTTACCTTGTCAAATGGGAATTATTTAGGAAATTATGGGACACCCTCTAGTGTAGGCGGACTTGTTTATGACACGCAATTAAGATTAGTTAATGCTGATGGAAATAAGCTTTATACTAGAAGTCCTGTAACAGGATGGGACTTTGGCAAGGGACTTGCCAACTCTCCGACTGGCGCGAGAGGTGTTGCAACACTTGGCAACTGGGTTTGGGTTTTGGACGGAGCTGGAACAACCATCAAAATAATGACAAATTCCCCAACAGGGTATGTTGGAGTAGATACAATAACCTTAGACCATGAATATTATGGAATGGGGAACATCAGGGGAAGAAATGATTTGCTGCTGGTTGATGCGAATACTTATGTGGATGTGCTTCATCTTCATGCTAATAATACGAATGTGTCTTCTGTAGAGAGATGGGCATTCACTGGCTTTCTACATGCAAGTAATTTTTTGGGGGTAAATGGCTCTTTTGACGAGCAGGGGAAATTAAAGATAGGGATTAATGAGTCGGGAGGAACAGGCATAATCGCAATCCACCCGTATTTTGTGCCCGAACCAGCCACGGGCGCGCTTTTTGTTGTTGGCATGGGATGGGTAATCTGGGGACGGAGAAATCGTTCATTGGGGGCGCTGGGGTGCAGGATGCGGGCATCCAACGCCCATCGGCATCGGAACGCTCACGCGTTCCGCTACGGCGGCCCGTAGCGGAAGGCGTAAGCCTTCCGCCTCCCATTCTCGACGAAAGACGCCTTGCCTCGTCGTTTCACTCCTCGCTATTCTCCGTCCGTGAACCAGCCCGATCCTCTCACACCAGCGGCACCCTCACGGGTTCCGCTACCTGTTCGTCAACGCCACGACTACCTCCGCCGGCTGGAGCCGGAGGATTACCGCGGCACGGCGTGCGTCCACTGGAGCATGACAATCGAAGGACGACGGACCGGCTGGCTGACGCATGAATTCCATGCGCGGTTGCGCGAACTGCTGCTTCATACGCTCGCGAGATACCGTCTCGCGTGTCCGGCCTATTGCTTGATGCCCGACCACCTGCATCTGCTGTGGCTGGGACTGGCACGGTCGTCTGATCAGCGACTGGCCGCGCGGTTGTTTCGCCAACACTTCAATCGGCTGCTCGCCAGCGGCGGAACGCTCGCGGGTTCCGCTACAGCCTTCAAACTCCAAAAACAGGGCTACGACCACGTCCTGCGGGACAACGAGCGCGGCCGGGACGCGCTCGGCCAGGCCGGCTTCTACATCCTCGAAAACCCGGCGCGGAAGGGCTTGGTCAAGCATCGGGGCCAATGGCCGTTCTCGGGCGGAATGCTGGCCGGCTATCCCGATCTCGATCCGAGGCAGGACGACTATTGGGAGCGGTTTTGGAAAATCTATTGCAAGCTCGCGGAGCCGCCGTAGCGGAACGCATGAGCGTTCCGCCGCCTTCTTTGGCAACGCAACCCGTCGGAACCCTCACGGGTTCCGCTGCCGGATCGAGCCGCGCGTCGGTCACAAACAGCGCTTGCGTCAGATTCGTCAGTTGGCCGCGACGGGTCGGCAATCCCAAGTGAACGTCCGTTTCTCCACGTCCCGGCCATCGCACTCCAGTTCCGGCGGGATGAACATCGTCACGCGGCGGCGCGGGCTGCGCTTGAGGGGCACCAGCTCCTGCGCGAGGTCGTTGCGTTGCGTGCAGAATCGCCAGCGATCCATGCGACCGAAGAAGAAATCGCGGATCGCGCGCCGCTCCGCGTCGGTCAGGCCCGGCACCATGCCAGCCACCTCGCTGTAGGTCACGTCCACCGGCATCCAACCGTAGCGCGGGAAATAAACCTCCGCCCAGACATGGTCGTTCCTCATGCCCGGTGGGAAGATCGGCCCGTTGTGGACCCGCGCCGGGATGCCCACGCTGCGGCACAGGGCCGCGTAGAACAGGCATTGGATGACACAGTCGCCGATGCGACGCTGCCGCACTTCCTCCGACGCGCAACCGTAGGTGAACGTCGCGTCGCGCCAGCACCAGACGTAGTTGTATTTCACATGGTCGCACACCCAATCGTAGAGCAGCCGGGCCTGGCGGTAGGGATTGTTCTCGCGGCCGACCACGGAGCGCGCCATCGCGCGCAACGGCTTGGTCAGCGCGATCTGCGGCTCGGAGCGCGTGAAACGCCGGTAAAGTTCGCTTTGCGTGTCGTAGGGCGGGATCGCGTCAGGCTCGATTTGGAAATCCGTGTGATAGGCGTCGAAGCCCGCTTTTAACTCGATGAGAAGGTCGTCCTTCTCGGGGCGCGGCACTTCAAGGTAGGCGATGCCGATCTGCGCCTCCGGGTCCGGACAGGATTTCAACGCGCCCGCCGGCTGCACCGAGAGGGTGCGGACGTTCTGGACGGCCGGTGTCAGCAAGGGATAGGGGAACCACGCGCGCACCAGCCGGCCCGGCGGCAAATCGCCCTGCTTTACCACGACTTTGGCGGTGAACACGAATCGCACCGGATCCACATAATGCTCCGGCGCGCGGCTCTCCGCGCGCAACCGGTCAAGCCTGGCCGATTCGTCGAGAAAGATCCGGACGAACTTCTGGAAGTTCTGTGCCGCCGATTCGTTGCGCGCCATCAGCGCCGTGTCGAAGAACTGCAGGTTGGTGACGTTGGCGTTGTAGTAAAGCTTCTTGCCGTCAATCTTCCACGCGAGCATCCACCCGCGCCGCTCCCACTCGGCCAACTCCGACGGCTGGAAACCGCGGTAGGTCTTCGCCAGTTGCTCCCGCAACTGCGCTTCGCTCCAGCAAAACTTGCTTCGCATGTCCTCGATGCGCCGCAATCCCTGCTCCGCGTCGCGGCGCAGCCGCCACGGCGTCTCGCCCTGGCATCGCCGCAGCAAATCCCGGTAGATCTCCTCCGCTCGCGCAAACTCGCGTGCCTGCTCCAGTTTGAGCGCCTTGTTGTAGAGTCCCGCTGACGCCCTGGAAGCGGCGGGTTGGCCAGAAGCAACCTGCGCGATCGTCAAGGCCAGACCCGCGCAGGCCAGCAGAATCTGGCGCTTCGTTGTCCGTGCTGCTGAAAAATGCCGGGCGATTCGCGCTCGGAGAACGCGAGGATCCACGCAAAGCGAACGAATCGCGTTCGGAGAACGCGATCCACCCGAAATAGCTGACCGGACGGTTTTCCAGCGGCCGCGCTCCGCGATGGTGCGGTCGGTGTGAGACAGTCTCATGGTTGTTTGACGTGGAGCATGTCCGATTCTAGCCGCAGGCGCAAGGCGCCGTGCAGCCGATGTGACCTCGCCGGATCGTTTGGGAACTTCGCCCACAGCACGTCCCATCCCGGCGGTGTTCGGCTACCGGAGGCGCGGGTGTCGGGGCTACGCAGGGCGAAACTTTGGGCGGGATGGGGGTTTTGAAGTGTGGATTTATGAACTCATGGCGATGGTTTCTCTGGGCGCTGGCGGGATGGCTGGCGGTGGCGTCGGGCGCGCAGGCGCAGCAACAGGCGTTGAGGCCGAGCATAGGCTACGTGTATCCGGCCGGCGGACAAACGGGCACGACGTTTCAGGTCACGTTTGGCGGACAGATGTTGGATGGCGTGACCAACGCGTTTGTCTCCGGCAAGGGCGTGCAGGCAACGGTGCTCGAACACCGCAAGCTGATGACGCAGAACGAAGTGATGCGGCTGCGCGACCGCGCTCAGGAGTTGATGAAGCAGCGGAACAAGGACGCGGCGACATGGAAGGAGTTGGAGGAGATTCGCAAGAAGATCGCCGGTTTTATTCGCCGGCCGGCCAGTCGCGCGATTGCCGAGCAGGTGGTCGTGCAGGTGACGATGGCGCCCGATGCGACGCCGGGTGAACGGGAAATCCGGCTGGCCACGGCCATGGGTCTGACCAACCCGCTGGTTTTCCACGTCGGCCAGTTGCCCGAAGTCTCCAAGAAGCCGGCGCCGGTCAGTCCCGAACAGGTGCTTGGCCAGGAGACTCAGCGATTCCGTTATGGCATGGGCAGGGAAGAAACGCCCGTCGGAGAGACACGCATTACCATCCCCGCGACCATCAACGGCCAGGTGCGCGCGGGCGGAGTGGACCATTATCGTTTCCAGGCTCGCAAGGGCCAGCAGTTGGTTATCGCGGCCCAAGCGCGGTCGCTGGTGCCGTATATCTCCGACGCCGTGCCCGGATGGTTTCAGGCGACGCTGACGCTTTACGACGCAAAGGGCGTAGAACTGGCTTACGACGACGACTTCCGGTTTCATCCCGACCCTGTGTTGTTCTACCGCATCCCCGCCGACGGTGAATACGTGATCGAGATCAAGGACGCGATTTATCGCGGGCGCGAGGATTTCGTTTACCGCGTCACGGTGGCGGAGCAGGCATTCGTGACAAGCATCTTCCCGCTGGGCGGTCCGGCCGGCGAGCGGACAACGGTGGAGTTGAAGGGCTGGAACCTGCCCGTGGACAAGCTGGTGGTGGACGCCCAAGACAAGCAGCCGGGAATCCTGCCGGTCTTCGTGCGCCAAGGCGACCGCGTCTCCAACATCGTGCCGTTCGCCGTGGATACGCTGCCGGAATGCTTGGAGAAGGAACCGAACAACTCGCGCGAAGGCGCGCATAAGGTCGTCTTGCCGATCATTGTCAACGGCCGCATTGACCAACGCGGTGACGTGGACGTGTTCAGCTTCGAGGGCCGCGCCGGGGCCGAGGTCGTCGCCGAAGTCCATGCGCGGCGCCTCGACTCGCCGGTGGATTCGATGCTCAAGCTGTTTGACTCGAGCGGCAGGCAACTGGCGATGAACGACGACCACGAAGACAAAGGTTCCGGCCTCAACACGCATCACGCCGATTCGTATCTCCGCGTCCGACTGCCCGCCGACGGCACGTATTATGTTCAGATGACCGAGACGCAGCGCAAGGGCGGGCCGGAATTTGCCTACCGCCTGCGCATCAGCCCGCCCCGGCCCGATTTTGAATTGCGGGTCACGCCGTCGAGCATCAACGCCCGCGCGTTTGCCTGCACGCCGATCACGGTCTATGCGCTGCGCAAGGATGGGTTCGCGGGCGACATTACGCTGGCGTTGAAGGACGCGCCGGCGGGATTCACGCTCAGCGGCGGCTGGGTGCCGGAGACGCAACAGGTCGCAAGGCTCACGCTCTCGGTGCCGCCGATGTTCACGAAGGAACCCATCACCCTGGTTTTGGAGGGGCGCGCGACGATCGAGGGGCGCGAGGTCGTCCGCCAAGCCGTGCCGGCGGAGGACATGATGCAAGCGTTCGCCTACCGACATTTGGTGCCCGCGCAAGAGATGAAGGTCGCGGTCGCGGGACTCGGACCCGGGCGTTTCGCGTCCAAGGGCGGCGGGCGTTTCGGTGACAGAAGAGGCCGGTTCCCAGCCGCCGCGGGCAGATTGACGCCGCCGGCTCAGCCAATGATGAAAGTCCTCAGCAAGCAACCCGTGCAAATCCCCGCCGGCGGAAGCGCCCAAGTCCGCGTGGCCGCGCCTGCCCTTTCGTTCATGGGCAAGGTGGAACTCGAACTCAGCGAGCCGCCCGACGGCATCGGCATCAAAAACGTCTCGGTCAGTCGAGATGCCACGGAGTTCGACCTGCAAGCCGACGCCGCAAAGATCAAGCCGGGTCTGAAAGGCAACCTCCTCGTCAACATTATCATCGCCCCCAGCTTCCAGCCGCCCAAGGGCGCCAAAGGCCCCGCAGCCAATATGCGGCGCTTCCCGGTCGGCACGCTGCCGGCCATTCCCTTCGAGGTTGTCGCCGTTCAGTGACGACGCGCGACTCCGCGCTGGCAGGTCTCGGCTTGAAAATGGACCGGGAAATACGCGGGCGTCGGGTGGTTGCTGGAGGGCGTGTTTTTTTTGATTGATTCCCGACCCCTCGTTTCGGAGACCATAGGCGCTCATGCAGATACCAAGTCAGCTTACACTGGATGAGAAGCGGAGCGTCGCCGTATCCATTACAGTGTTTGTCCAGATTTGGCGCTCGACGGTTGGCAAGAAGTATATCGTGGGCGTGAGCGGCTTCGTGCTGGTGTTCTTCGTCTTCGTGCACATGATGGGGAACTTTCAGATCTTCTTCCCGCCCCACTGGATCAACACTTACGGCGAGTTCCTGCATCAACGACACGAGATCATTTGGCCGTTCCGCACGCTGCTGTTGGTGTTGTTTGCGCTGCATGTCTGGTGCGCCATCCGCCTGTGGCTGGCCAACCGTGCCGCCCGGCCAGTGGGTTATGTGGGCAATCCGCCGCCGTTCGAAACCAGCTACGCCTCGCGCACCATGATGATGAGCGGGCTGTTCATCGCGGCCTTTCTCATTTATCACGTGCTCCATTACGCCGTCGAGTTGCCGCAGGTCAATTTTCTGGACAACATTGACTTTCGGGCGCTGCGGGATGCGGAGGGGCGGGACGACCTTTACCTGATGTTGCTGCTGGGCTTCAGCAAGTGGCCGATCGCGGTCGCCTATGTCGTCTTCGTCGGTCTGGTCTGCCTGCATCTCAGCCACGGGATGCGCGCCATGTTCCAGTCGGTCGGTTGGAACTGGACCTTCGGTGGCGCGCCCCGGCTGGTCAACGTGCTGGCC
>JAOACV010000105.1 GCA_026417675.1 Verrucomicrobiia bacterium | reverse complement strand
CCCATGCCCGACCACAAATTCAAGTTCGTCCCTGTGACCCGACACCCACGAACCGACGCGACCAAGGACTACCCGGTGATCCTGGTCTTTGGGCACTCGCTTTATTACTGGCACCAGAACGTCCTCATCAAACACAGCGAGGTGCTCAAACGCGAGTATCGCATCCTGCTGCTGGATTACCCCGACGGGTTTGTGGAGATCAACACCGAGGATGCGAAGGAACTCGGTATCCGCGACGGGCAAAAAATCCGCCTACGCGCCGCGACGGGGGTGGCGGTGGTCACCGCGCGCGTCACGCCCGAGGTGCGGAAGGGCACGGTCTTCGTGCCGTATTTTGTTCGCCAGGTGCAGCAGCAGATTCGAGGTGGCACCGGGAACGGCATCCAGTTGCTGCCCGTGAAGGTGGAAAAGGAGACGGCATGAAGGCTCGCATTCTCGACCGCGCGAACGTGCTGAAGATCGTAGACCTGCTCCGCGAGCAAGGGCGCGAGGTCTTTGCGCCGTTTGGCGGGCGCGGGCGCGACACGTTTTTCGATCTCGTCACCAACGACAACCGCGACCAGATCGAGATTCACCTGCCCAATCCCTACTATCCGCCGAAGCGGTTTCTGCTGCCGCACATCGAACGTTTGTTCAGGATTCAACGGACCAACGGGCTGATCCAAATCGAACCGACCTACCGCGAACCGCGGCGCGCAATCTTCGGCATCCGCTCGTGCGACCTGGCAGGCATCTGGCATCTCGACCGGTTCTACCTCGGTCGTGAGTATCGCGATGTTTATTACGAGAAACGACGCAGAAACCTCTTCCTGGTGAACGTCGTATGCACCGACGTCGAGCGCGACATTGACGATGATTGCTTCTGCGTTTGCGCGGACACCGGCCCTGCCGCGCGCGATCACTTTGACCTGCAACTGATGGACCTCGGCGACGAGTTCATGGTTGTGGCCGGCACGCCGGAGGGCGAAGCGTTGTTCGCAGATCCGGTATTCAGGAAAGCCTCCCCAAACCACGTGGAGAAGCGTCGCGCCATTCTCTCCGCGGTGCGAAAGCGTTTCAAAGTCGCCACGAGTTGGTTTTCCGCCACGGTGCGTTACGTGTCCCTAGGCAAGGTCATGGAGAAGACGTGGGAGGAAGTCGGCAACCGTTGTCTCGAATGCGGCGGTTGCAGTTACGTTTGTCCGGCCTGCACCTGCTTCACTGTCAGCGACCGCCAGCTTGGCACCCAAGAAGCCGAGCGCGTGCGCATCTGGGATGCTTGCGCACTGGGCGGCTTCACACGCATGGCTGGCGGCCACAACCCGCGCAAGGCCGTTCACGATCGCCGCAACCGCCGGTTTTTCCGCAAGCTGGCGCATCATTTCATCCAGCGCGAACTCTCGATGGCTTGCGCCGGCTGTGGGCGTTGCGCGGAGGTCTGCCACGGCGATGTGGGCATGCCCAGCGTGGTGGAAATGATTCGCCGGGCGTCGGCAGAGGTTGATAAGCATGAACCCGTCAGCCACTGAAAACATTTATCTGCCGAAGATCGCGGTCCTCGACCGGGTGGTGGACGAAATCGTCGAGGTCAAGACCTTCCATTGGCATTTCGAGGACCCGGCGGATCAGGCGGCTTTCAAGAAGTTCCGACCCGGCCAGTTCGCACAGGTGTCGCTCTTTGGCGTCGGCGAGTTTCCCGCGTCGCTGCCGCCCAGCCCGACCGAAGACGCGACGTTCTTCACGGTGAAGAAAGTCGGCAGTTGCACGACGGCGCTGCACGCGCTCCAGCCGGGGGACAAGTTCGCCGTGCGCGGCCCTTACGGTAACGGCTTTCCGATGGAGGAATACGAAGGCAAAAACCTTGTCTTCGTCGCCGGCGGCATCGGATTAATCCCGCTTCGCTCCTGCATCATCTACGCGCTGAAGCATCGCGAGAAATACAATCGCATCCAGATTTTCCTTGGCGCGAAGACGCCGCGGGACCTCATGTATCGCGACAACCTCCGCGAGTGGGAGAAGTCGGCCGGCGTCGAGTGCTACCTCACGGTGGACCGCGCGACTGACGGTTGGACGGGCCATGTCGGCGTCGTGGGCAGTCTGTTCAAGAAACCCGGCGTGGAGGTCGCCGTGGACAACACCATCGCCTTCGTCTGCGGACCGCCGGTGATGTTCCGTTTCGTCATCAAGGACCTGCTCGACATGGGGTTCCAAGCCCGCAACATCGTTTCGACGCTCGAGCGCTACATGAAATGCGGCGTCGGAAAATGTGGACATTGCTGCATCGGCGTAGCCTACGTGTGCACCGACGGCCCCGTGTTCACATACGAACAGATCAGGAAACTTGGCGAGGACATCTGATGGCCGACCTGCGCAAACAGCTCCGGCAATGCCTCCAAGGCCGCGTCTGCCTGATGGCGCTTGGCAACACGGACTATGGCGACGACGCTTTCGGCGTTCGCCTCGGCGAATCGCTCATGCGGCTTGGGTGGCAGAACGTCGTTCTTGCCGGCACGATGCCGGAACGCTTGCTCGGACGGGTCGCCAACGACGGCTACGATCACGTGGTGTTTCTCGACGCGGTCGAGTTTGGCGGCGCGCCCGGCTCGGTCGTTTTCTTGAGCGCCGATGAAATGGGCGCGCGATTCCCCCAAGTATCCACTCACAAGCTTTCGCTGGGCCTGCTGGCGAAATGGGTCGAAGCCAGCGGAAAGACCAAAGCGTGGCTGCTCGGCGTTCAACCGGAATCGCTCAAGTGCGCTTCCGTGCTGACGCCGACAATGCAGAGGACGCTCAAAGCGCTGCGCGAACTGCTATGCGAGATGTTTGTCCCTAGCCGCCGACGTGAAGAGGCGGATTCTGCCAAGACCGAGCCTGTGCGCCTCCCTACGTCGGCGGCCGCGAGTCCGGAGGCGATCGCATGATCACTCCCGAACAAGCGGTTGTCGCTTCGATCCTGCTCTGCATCGCCGGAGCGGGGGCGACGCTTTTGGTCTCCCGCAACAAGACTGTGGCAGGCTGGCTCGCATTTGCGGTGACGGCGGCAACCGCGGCGCTGATTGGTTTTGCGGTTGTCCAAGTGCTCAGCGGCGCCCTGTCGCCGGAGCCGGCCAAGTTCTGGGAAATGCCAAAGTTCGGTTTCGCGCTGCAGATTCACGTGGACGGCCTGACGGCAATGTTCCTGTTGCTGGCCGCGCTCATCGCCGCGCCGGCGGCGTTCTACTCCATTGCCTACATGCGACACTACGAAGGCTACAGTGTTGCGCGCTACTACCCGCATTTCCTGTTGTTCCTCGCCGCGATGTATGGGCTGGTGAGCACCACGGACATGATGTGGTTCTTCTTTATCTTCTGGCAGATGATGACGCTGCCCGGCTACGCGCTCATCCGCTTCGAAAGCAAGAAACCGGAGAACATCCGCGCCGCCAATAAATACCTCGTCATGATGCAGATTGCTTGCGTGGCGACCATGATCGGCGCGGAGTTGCTCGCCCTCACCGGCGCGTCCGCGAGCGGCCGCGAGAGCTTGAAATATGACTTTGGCGCCGTTAGCGCCAACCTGCCGGCGATGCTAAGCGCCAGGCCGGGTATGACCGCGCTGGCCTTTGCGCTGTTTCTGGTTGGCTTCGGCATCAAGATGGGCATGTGGCCCTTCGGTCAGGTCTGGCTGCCCGACGCGCATCCCGCCGCGCCGTCGCCAGTCAGCGCAATGCTTTCCGGCGTGATGATCAAGACCGGCGTCTATGGTCTCATGCGCTACTTCCTTTGGCTGGTGCCGCCGGGCGCGCGGGCGGACTATCCGCTGGCCGAGTGGGGCCTCGTTGTCGCGCTGTTGGGAACGATCACACTTTTCACCGGCACGATGCAGGCGCTCAAGCAGGAGCAGTCGAAGCGTTTGCTCGCCTTCCATAGTATCGGCCAGATCGGCTACATCTTGCTGGGCGTCGGCGCTTGCATGGCCCTGCTGCCGTCGGCGGGACCGCAGGGCGCGATGTGGGCGACGATTGGTTTCCTCGGCGGCCTCTTTCACGTGTTGAACCACGGCTTGTTCAAGGCTCTGTTGTTCCTCAACGCCGGTTCGATGCTTCACGCCACGGGCACCCAGGATCTCAACCGGATGGGCGGTTTGATTAGGTTCATGCCGCTCACGGCCGTCACCGTCATCGTCGCCTCATTCTCGATTGCCGGCGTCCCGCTATTCAACGGTTTCGTCAGCAAGTGGACCATCTACGTCGCGGCGGTCCAAGGCAGCAGCAGCGCAGGCTTCCTGGCCGTATGCGCGGTCATCGCCATCCTGACCAGCGCGCTGACGCTGGCATCGTTCATCAAGTTCTTCGGCGTCAGCTTCCTTTCGCGCACGAGTCCGCTGGTGGCTGAGCGTGCCGGCGGCAACGGCCGCCTTGAGGTCGGCTGGATTATGCAGGCTCCGCAAGTCGCGCTCGCGGCGATCTGTGTCCTGTTGGGCGTCGCGCCGGCGTTCGCTTTCAGCATCATGGAGGCGGCGCTGAGCGCCAGCCGCCATGGTTGCGGCGCGGTGCTGGCCGATGCCGTGCCGACCATGGGCGGGCCGTGGACGGCTCGTGCCGAATTCGGTTCTTCGGCGTTGTTTGCGCCGCTCGCGCTCGCGATGGTTCTGGGCGCGACGCTGGTGTTTGCTTTCGCCATCTCGCGGCTTGGCAGGGCGCCGCGCCGCGCCACGGCGCCCTGGCTCTGCGGTTATGCGCGTGAAGTGGATGACTACCGTTACGCCGCGCGCAATCTTTACGGCGAGATCAAACGCTACTTTCGATGGCTCGGCGGCTCGGTCTCGCCGCGCCGGGAAGACCATTTGTCTCAAGGATCACGCTCGTGACAATGTTTGAACCATCCCACATGGTCATTGCCGCCATGCTGATTTGCTTCAGCGGGGCGGCCGTGACCTCGTTGCAGTCGCGTCGCAACACGGCGACGGGCTGGGTGGCGTTTGCCTGCGTGGCGGTGTCGAGCCTGCTGGTCCTTGCGGCCGCGCTCAAGACACTCGCCGTCGGGCCGGGCCATGCGGTGACATGTTTCGCGGCGCGCACGTTCAGCCTGGCGATGCGGGTGCATGTGGATGGGCTGAGCGCGATCTTTCTGGGATTGATCGCGACCGTGGCGATTCCGGCGGCGCTCTACTCCGTGGAATACATGCGGCGGCATGCCGAGGACGGACCGGGGCGATACTACCCCAGCTTTCTCGTGTTCATCGCCGCGATGTATGGCGTGGTGACCATCACGGACATGATGTGGGTGTTTTTCGCCTTCTGGCAACTGATGACGCTCAGCGGTTGGGCGTTGATTCGTTACGAGCGGCGCAAGCCCGCGAACGTGCGAGCCGCCCGGAAGTATTTCTGGATGATGCAGGCGGCCTGCGCGGCGGCGTTGCTGGGCGCAATCATTCTGGCCGGCGAGGGCGCCGTCGCCGCCACGGGCGAGGCGCTGACGAAATACGACTTTGACGCCGTGGCGCATCACATGCCGGAGTTGGTCCACACGCGCGGCGGACGGGTGACGGCGGCGTTGGCGCTGTTTCTGGTGGCGTTTGGGATCAAGGTTGGCATGTGGCCGTTCGGGAGTGTCTGGCTGCTTGATGCGCATCCGGCGGCGCCGTCGCCGGTCAGCGCGATGCTATCAGGCGTGATGATCAAGACCGGGGTTTACGGCCTGATGCGGTCTTTCTTGTGGCTTATTCCGGTCGAGGCGCTTGCGGATTATTCGCTCCGCAGTTGGGGAGTGGTGATCGTTCTACTGGGCACAACGACGCTTTTGACCGGCACAGTGGAGGCGCTCCGGCAGGACCAGACCAAGCGTCTGCTGGCTTTTTCCAGCATCGGCCAGATCGGCTACATTCTGCTGGGTTTCGGCGTCTGCGTGACGCTGCTCGGATCCACGGAGCCGGGCGTGGCCGCGCTTGCCGCGGTTGGTTTCTTCAGCGCGCTGTTCCATACGCTCAATCACGGCGTCTTCAAGAGCCTGCTCTTCCTCAACGCCGGCTCCTTGCTTCACGCCACCGGCACGCAGGACCTGAACAAGCTCGGGGGCCTAATGCGGTTCATGCCAATCACCGCCGTCACGGCGCTGGTCGGGTCGTTCGCGATCGCGGGTGTCCCGCTATTGAACGGTTTCGCCAGCAAGTGGGGCATCTACCACGCTGCCATCCAGGGAACTGTCGCGTGCGGGTTGCTGCCCGTGCTCGCAATGATTGCGATTTTCACCAGCGCCATCACACTGGCGTTGTTCATCAAGTTTTTCGGCGCGGCTTTCCTCTCGCGCTCCAGCGCGCTGGTGAAGGAACGCGCGAAAAAACGCGCCACGCTGGAGGTCGGCTGGAAGATGCGCATGCCGCAAACCGCGCTGGCCGGCTTCTGCGTCCTCTTCGGCTTCTTCCCGGCGTTGCCCGTGATGCTGATTCACCGGGCGTTGGACGCCAGCCGTCAGGGCCTTGGCGAAGTGCTCGCTTTGGCGGCTCCGTTGACCTTGGGCAACTGGGCCGCGCTAGAAGGCCTCGATCAACAAGCGGTCTATGTGCCGCTGGCCGTTGTCGCCGCGCTCGCGATCACCTTTGCCGTCGCACGTCGCATCGGGAAATGGGGCGGCGCCAAACGCCGCGCGGCGACGCCCTGGCTCTGCGGTTACGCGGCGGAGGCGGAAATGCACCGCTACGCCGCCCGGAACTTCTACGCTCAAGTCGAGCGCTATTTTCAACGCGTCCGCGCCACGGCCCCGGCCGAAGTGGCAAGCAACAACACGGACGCCCGAGACATCGGAAGAAAGACATTCGCATGGTCGCCCGAGAAACACTGAATCAACTCAAGGAACGCTTTGGCCCGGCCATCCTGCGCGCGGACCTGCCCGGCGACTCCCGGCTGTTTGTTTATGTCGAGCCGTCCGCGTTGAAGGCGGTTTGCGAACACATCTTCCGAGACCTCGATGCCCGCTACGTCATCAGCATCGGCGCGGACGACCGGCCGTTTTCCGGGAACTTTCTCATCGCCCACGACTTCGCGTTCGATCGGGATCATCTGCTGTGCAGCGTGCTCGCGCACGTGCCCGCGGACCATCCGCAAGTGGAAAGCATTTCCGGCGTCGTGCCCGCGGCCAACTGGGCCGAGCGCGAGATTCGCGACATGATCGGCGTTGAACCCGTGGGCCATTGTTATCCGAAGCGGCTGATTCTTCCCGACGGCTGGCCCGACGGCTCGCATCCGCTGCGCAAGGACTTCGCGTGGAACCAAGTGCCGGACGGTTTCAACGAGGAGCAGGAGTTCAAGTTCGACGATCCGCCGGAGGGCTGCACGGTCGTCCCGTTCGGCCCGTTCCATCCGACCCTGGACGAGCCGGCGCACTTCCGGCTCTACGTCGAGGGCGAAATCGTGCGCGGCGGACAGGTGATCGCACTGAGCGGAAACACCGGTTATTCCTCGCGTCCCCATCTACATTTCCAAGTTCAGAATGGATTGGGAG
>JAOACV010000104.1 GCA_026417675.1 Verrucomicrobiia bacterium | reverse complement strand
CCCTTGCGCTGGGGCAGGTCGTGGAGCGCCTGCTCGAGCTTCGCCAGCGGGTAGGTGTGTGTGATCAACGGCTTGACGTTGACGAGCTTGGTAGCAATGGCTTCGAGCGCTGTGGGCCACGTGAACGGCGCGAGCCACGAGAAGCGGATGGTCTTGTCCCAGAAGATGCTCTTCAGCGCGGGGACGCGGATGACGGCCTTGTCGCTCGGCAGGCCGAAATAAACGATGATCGAGCGGCGGCCCGACAGTTCCAACGCCATTTCCATCGCGTCCACCGAGCCGGTCGGCACGATGACACGGTTGGCCATCTTGCCGTCGGTCAGTTCGGCGATCTTTGCCTTCACGTCGGCGGCGAAGTAGGGCGAGCCTTTCTCGACGCAGTTGATGACTACGTTAGCGCCGAGCTTGGCTGCGGCCTTCAGACGGTAGTCGTCGCCGGGGCCGCCGATCATAACGATCGTGCCCGCGCCGGAGCTTTTCACCAGTTGGAGCATCATCAGGCCGATGGGGCCGGGGCCGAAGATGACGCAGAAGTTGCCCGGCTCGACCTGGAGGTTCTTCAGGCCGTAGCTGGCGCACGCCAGCGGCTCGGTGAGCGCGCCTTCCTCGTAGCTGACGTTTGGCGGCAGCTTGATGACACCGGTGTATTTGCTGGCGCAGTATTCGGCAAACCCGCCGTTGCACGAGACGCCGAGCACGCTCTTGTTCTCGCAGAGGTTGGTGTAGCCCTTCGCGCAGATGGCGCAGGCGTTGCAGTATTGGACCGGGTTGAGCACGACGCGGTCGCCCGGCGCGAACAGCTTGGAGCGAGCCGGCACCGCACCGACCTGCACGACCTCGCCGGTGAACTCGTGGCCGAGCACCAGCGGGCCTTTGCCGCTGGGGGTTTCCAGCGGGCTTTGACCATAGTAGTAGGCGATGTCGGAGCCGCAGACCCCGCAGGCTTTGACGCGGACGAGGACTTCGTCATCGCCAATCTTCGGCACGGGGATTTCCTCCAGCCGCATCTTCTCCTTCTCGTAGAACACCTGGGCCTTCATCTTCTTCGGTATCGCTGCCATGATCGTGTCTCCTGTGGATTCGGATTTGAGATTTCAGATTTCAGATTGTGGGCGGATAGGCGGTGATAACTTCGAGCGGCCGGCTGCCGGTGTTGACGATGTCGTAGGCGGGCAGGCAGCGCGGGATCATAAACGACTTGCCGCGCCGGGTGGGCGTTTCGCCCCACGGGCCAACGAGCTTGCCTTCGCCTTGCAGCGTGACGAAGCAATAAAAACCGCGGGTGGCCGGCATGCTCATCCTGTCGGCGACGGTGAGTTTGGTCTCCCAGAAATACTTGCGCGCCGAGTCGGGCAGATATTTTTCCTCTTTGTTGCGGCCCTTGCCGCGGACCTTCACCGGCTTGCGGTAGATGCGGTTTTTGAGGAACCACTCGCTCATCACCGAGAAGTCGGCCGCCTTCAGGCCGATTTCCCAATCAAGGCCGCACGCGGCCTGCTCGCGCTTGTAGGGATAGGGTCCCTCATATTCCGCCAGGATGTTCCAGTCGGTCGGCTCCTGCGGTTCGAGGATGCAGCAACCTTCGCCGATGGAGTGGACGATGCCGGCGGTGGTGGAGGTCACGTCGCCGAGCTTCGGCCGGATTTCGTGCATATGCGCGCGCATGGCTTCGACGTCCTGCGCATCCAACCACTTCTTGAACTCGCCGACGGTGACCTTTTTCTTCCAACCGACCCACGCCTTCGCGCCGGGGCGGACGCCGATGAGGATCCACGACTCGTTCTTGCCGAAAGGGTTGTGCAGGTATTTCTTGGCGAACTGCGGCGACGGATGCCAGTGCACAGGGATGTGCGCGCCCTCGCCCACGTCGAAAATCTTCACCAGCACGCCGAGATTGGCGCCAAACTTCTTGAAATGCTTCGCACCGAGCGTCTCGTTCGGAAACGCCTTGAGCAGCTCGGTCAGCAGAATCTTTTCGCCGCTCGGCAGTTCCACGATGCTGTAGCCCTTCGTCGGCGTGTTCTCGCTATCGGGCCGGCCGGGCGTGAAGGCGCGGTTGGTCGAGAAAATCCATTCCTCGGACCGGAAATCGTCCTTCGGGTCGGGTTCGCCGACAAACTCGGCGCGCAGTTTGCCGCCGTTGTAGAAGTGGATGTAAGTGTTGCGCGCCAGCTCGATGGGCGCATTCAGCAGCGCTTGCAGTTCAGCTTTTGTGGCCATGACAGATCCTCCGGTTGATCGTTCAGTTCATCGTTGCTCGGAAAAGCTGCGGCATCGTGCCACAACTTTCGGGCCAGTCAAATATTTTCGCGGGTGCTGCGACCCCACGCGCGCGAAGCGCGGCCGCCCGTTGCAGGTCGTTCGGCGCTACTTGTGCCGGAAAGTGATGCGGCCTTTGGTGAGGTCGTAGGGGGAGACTTCGACGGTGACCTTGTCGCCCAGCGCGATGCGGATGAAGTTTTGGCGCATCTTTCCGGAGATGTGGCAGAGGATGACGTGGCCGTTCTCCAGCTCCACCCGATACATCGTGCCGGCGAGCAGTTCCTTCACCGTGCCTTCAAGTTGGACAGCGTCTCCTTTGGGCATAAATCGTCGTCTCGTCCGGCCGCGCGAGGGGCCATTGCGCCGGGCCGCCGGCGGCCAAACACCGGGAGACTTTACGGCAAAGACGGCTGATGTAAACGATTTTTACACCGGCGGTGCCGAATACATTGACGCGCCGCGGGCGTCGCGCCTACCATGCGGCCCATGCTCGTTGAGATCACCATCCCGGTGTTTAATGAAGAACATGACTTGCCGGTCAGCATTCGAAAGCTCACCGAGTTCCTCCGTGGCGTGAAGTGGTTCGAATCCTCCATCGTCATCGCCGACAACGCCTCCACCGACCGCACATGGGCCATTGCGCAGGAGCTCGAACGCGCGCATCCGAACGTCCGCGCGTTTCACCTCGACCAAAAAGGGCGCGGGCGGGCGTTGAAGACGGTCTGGTCGCAGAGCCGGGCGGATGTGGTCAGTTACATGGACGTGGACCTCTCAACCAACCTGAAGTTCTTTCCGCTACTGATCCACGGCATCAGCATCGGCTATGACTTCGCCACGGGGTCGCGATTGCTCCAAGCGTCGCATACCAAGCGGTCGCTGAAACGCGAGGTGCTGTCGCGCGGCTACAACTGGCTCGTGAAGGCGCTGTTTTGGAACCGGTTTTCGGACGCGCAGTGCGGCTTCAAGGCCCTGCGGCGCGAGGTGGCGCAGCGGCTCCTGCCGCACGTGCAGAACACCAACTGGTTCTTCGACACGGAACTGATGCTCCTGGCGGAGAAACACGGTTTCAGCATCTTCGAGGTGCCGGTGGATTGGATCGAGGACCTCGACACGCGCGTGAAGATTGTCCCCACTGCGCTCGAAGACATCCGCGGCCTGCTCCGCATGCGGCTCACCGGATTCCGCCAAAAACTCTAGCCCGATGCGCGAGCAACTCTACGAGGAAATCTATCGGGCGGAGCTGACGCATTGGTGGTTCCGCGGCCGGCTTAGGATCGTCGGCACCCTCATCCGGCATTTCGCGCCGCCAGCGCAGCCTTTGTGGGTGGCGGACATCGGCTGCGGCATGGGCGCGGGCTTCGAGACGCTGGGGGAGTTCGGGCGCGTCGTCGGCGTGGACAATTCCTTGAAGGCTCTGGAGTTCTCACGCTCGCGGGGGCCGCATCGGCTCGTGGCAGGGGCGCTGCCCGCGTTGCCGTTCCCGGACGGCGCCTTCGACATCGTCTGCGCGCTGGATGTGATCGAGCACCTCGACGATGACCGCGACGCCGCGCGCGAGCTGTGGCGCGTCTGCAAGCCCGGCGGCCTGCTGGTTGTGACCGTCCCGGCGTGTCCGTGGCTGTGGGGCGAACACGACGAAATCAACGACCACAAGCGCCGCTACACGCGCGAGAACCTGCGCGCATGCCTCGCGCAGCTTGACGGCGAATGGCTGCGGCTGAGCCACATGAACACGCTGCTGGCGCCGCCGCTGATGATCTATCGGCCTCTCGTGAGATTCTGCCGGCGTTTCGTGCCCCGCGCCGAAGAGCCGCGATCGGACATCTTCGACCTGCCGCCAACGCTCAACAGTTTGCTCACCAGGCTGTTTGGCGCGGAGTCGCGCTGGCTGAAACACCGCGCGCTGCCGTTCGGCGCCTCGCTCATCGCCGTGCAGCGCAAGAGATTGCGCCTGCCCGCACCATGAGCCGCGAACGTCTGATCGCCCACGCCGCGCACGCGCTGGTTTGGAGCATCGCGCTCGTCTATCTCAGCGGGCACATCGCGACCTACGACCTTTGGGCCTATCTCTCCCAAGGCAAGCTGATCTGGGAAACCGGCGCTGTGCCGCGCGCGGACACGGATTCCTACCTGCCAACCGGGCCGTGGGTCTGCCACAACTGGCTCGTCAGCGCGCTGACCTACCCGTTGTTCATGGCTGGCGGCGGCGCGGCGGCGCGCGGCCTGACGCTGGCGTTGATGGTCGGCACGCTCGCGCTCGCGTATCGCGCGGCCCGGCTCCACGGCGCGTCGGCGCTTGTGACACTGCTGGTCGTGGCGCTGGCCATCCCGTCCTTCTCCGTGGGCGCGATGCCGTTTCGTCCGGCGATGGTCTCGTTCCTGTTTGTCGCGCTGCTGCTGGCGTGGCTGCGCTGCGGTCGGGCGTGGGGGTGGATGCCGGCGCTCTTCGTGTTGTGGGTCAACCTGCATGCGGGAGTGCTCATTGGCTTGGTGTTGCTCGGCCTGTGGACGGCCGCCTCGTGGCGCGAACCCGCGACAGCGAAAAAGCTTGCGATCATCACCACCGCGTCGGCCGCCGCAACCCTGATCAATCCCTACCATGTGCGCTACTGGAGAATGGTCTGGGAGATTCTGGGCGATCCCAACAAAGACATCACCGAGTGGCAGCCAGTGGCGTGGTTCACGAACAATTATCCGGAGTTTCAAATCCTTGTTTTTCTGACGTTGTCTATCTTGCTCGTGTCCCGCGAGCGCGACCCGCGCGTGTGGCTGGCGCTGGCGTTGTTGGCCTTCGCAGGTGCGCGGCAAATCAGGCAGATACCGCTGTTCGCCATCGGCGTCGCCACGCTGCTGCCGCCCGCGGTTGAGCGTTGGATGGCTGGCCTTCGCCGGCGCTGGCCGGGCGTGGAAATGCCGCTGCTGAAGCGCGCCGTGCCTGTCGGCGCTCTGGCGCTGGCCGCGCTGGTGTTCGGCCTGTGGCTCCGCAGCGAGCCGTGGCGATTGCGCGTGCCGGGGCGGCCGAATCCCGGCGGTCTTTACTATCCGGTCGGCGGGGTGGAGTTTTTGAAACGCAACGGTTTGGGTGGCAATCTTGCCCTGTATTTTCCGTGGGGCGAATACGCCGCTTGGAAGCTGCACGGCCAGTGCCGCGTCTCCGCCGACGGCCGCCATGTGACGGTGTTCACGCGAGACGCGGTCGATTGTTCGTTCGATTTCTCGCTCGGGCGCGAGGGATGGCAACGGTTGCTGACGAATTACCCGACTGACTACGCGCTCGTGCCGCGGGACTGGCCGCGCGAAAAGGAACTTGTGGACAGCCTCAAGTGGAAACAGCTTTACACCGACAGAGGATGCGCATTGTATGCGCGGCCGGAGCGGACGCGAGGTTCGTTCGCATTGCCGGCGAGCGCGGACGAGGGCGTGTTTCCGTAAAAGGACTTGCGCGAAACGCGCGTAATGAGCATTTTACGCGGCCATGAGATTTTCCTCGGCACTGACAACTCAAAGCGACACGGCCAAGGCGGTGACCGAGCTTTGCGAATGCACGCGGGCGCAGCTTGGCAACGCGCGAGTTGACTTGGCTTTCCTTTTCGTGTCACCCCGCTACGTGGAGACCCTGCCTGACTTGATCGAGGACCTCCGCGTGCGGCTGGCGGCGCGCAACTTGGTCGGCTGCACCGGCGCGGGCATCATCGGCGTGGACAGGGAGATCGAGCAGGGCGCGGCCATTTCGTTGTGGGCGGGGTCGCTGTCGAACGTCCTGATCGAGCCGTTCCGCATTACGCAGGCGCAGGTGGAGGAGTCCACCGGTCCGCCGTTCTGGCATAGCGAACTGGACGTGGACCCCAAACTGGAGCCGTCGTTCATCTTGTTGCCTGACCCGTTCACGTCGGACGCGGCCCGTTTGGTGGAGGAGCTGGGTGAGGCGTATCCGGGGCGGCCTATGATCGGCGGCCTGGTCAGCGGCGCGCGCAAGCCCGGCGAGAACCGCGTGTGGATCAACGAAAAGATCTACGAGGACGGCGTAGTCGGCGTGGCGCTCATCGGCCCGGTGAAGCTGCAGACCGTGGTCAGCCAAGGTTGCCGGCCGATTGGCGAGCCGCTGATCGTCACGAAGGCGCAGCGCAATGTCGTGCTTGAACTCGCCAGCCAACCGCCTGGACTTGTCTTGCAGAAACTGCTGAAGGAGCTGCCGGAGAACGACCGCCATCTCGCGCAGCAGGCGCTGTTCGTCGGGCGGGTCATCAATGAATACCAGGAAGAGTTCCACCGCGGCGACTTTCTGATTCGCAACATCATCGGCTACGACCAGTCCACCGGAGCCATCGCCGTCGGCGACCGCGACATCCGCCCCGGCCAGACCATCCAGTTCCAACTGCGCGACGGCTCCGCCGCCGCGGAAGACATGCGGGAGCTGCTTGCGAAACAACAGGCCCAGATCAAACTTAACCCGCCCCACGGCGCGCTTTTGTTCTCCTGCCTCGGCCGCGGCCAGAGCTTGTTTGGCAGGCCCAACCACGATATCGAAACCCTGCGCGCGAAAGTCGGCCCGCTGCCTGTGGCGGGTTTCTTCTGCAACGGCGAGATCGGCCCCGTCGGCGACAAGGTCTTCGTCCACGGCTACACCAGCGTCGTCGGCCTGTTCGGCCCGGCGTGAACTGGCTGCTTCCCCGCGCGGTGAAGCTTCCCAAAGCGTAGCACGTTCTCCGAACCCGCTCGCGGTCTTGTCAGCGCGACCGATCGCGTTCGGAGAACGCGATCCACCTCGCCGCAGACACCCTTACTTTGCCGCCGGCACAGCCCCGGCGTTGAGAAGACGCACCTCGCGCTGGGGAAAGGGAATCTCGATTCCCGTCTCGCGAAAACGTTTCGCTACCGCTTGGTATATCTCCAACGGCGCGGCGACATAGTCGGTCACCCGCACCCACGGCTTGATATGGAGACAAATGGCGGAGTCCGCAAACTCCCCGATGCCAACCACCGGAACGGGGTCTTTCAGGCAACGCGGACTGGCGGCGAGCACTTGGCGCACCACGGTGAGCGCCTGCTCAATGTCCGAGCGGTAACTGATCCCGATTTTGAGATCGAGCTGGCGGGTCGCGCCGTAATTGTGGAGGATTTCTCCAATGATCCTTCGGTTGGGAATTGTCACGCGCGACCGATCCGCCTGCAGTAGCGTCTGTCTCTTATACACATCTGAC
>JAOACV010000103.1 GCA_026417675.1 Verrucomicrobiia bacterium | reverse complement strand
AAGAGACAGGTGACATCCAAGCACGGTATAATGCGTTTGGCCAGCATGCGTCGTCTTGCGTATGGCGTATCGTGGCAGCTCTGACGCTGATACTCAACACGGCATACGCCCCGCGCCACAAACAAAAAACCCGATGATTCACGGGAACCATCGGGTCCTCAAGCGCGCGGCGCAAGCGGAGCGCGATCAGGGCCTGAGGCCCAACCGGTGCGACCACCCATGTTGCATTGTCTTATTCATTGCGCTCGCAGTCTAGTCACGCACCAGCCGAAGACAAGAGGTTTTTCCAACCAGGCGAAACGGGTCGGCGTTGCTTGCCATCGCTAGAATGCCTCCCTTGTCCGCTGTTCCCGAAACGCAACAGGTCGCGCCTCAACCTCACGCCAAATGCAAAAAGAGAGGCGAGACCGCAAGGCGATCTCGCCTCCAATACGGGCCCATCCTCGGGCTTAGAAGAAACGGGTCACGCCGGTCGTGAAGATCACGTTGTTCAGACCGGGGTTCGACTTGGTCATGCCGGCGTTCGACATATGGTGATAGCGGGCGCCGAGCATCCAGTTCCAGTTGTCGTTGAAGAAATACTGCACGCCTAGACCGACCTGGCTGATAAACTCGAAATCGCTGTTGCACTCATAGATGCCCCACTGGTTCATGCTCACGCCGTTGCCGAGTTCGACGAACGGAACGCAGCGCGTGCCGGTGATGAAATTGTGCTTATACATGACCGCCAAGCCCTCGGTCCACCCGCTCATGCCGCTGGTGCCAACGCCAAATACGCCCTCGATGATCACCTCGCCGTTGCCTTGGAGGATGCCGCCGAGCACGTCGTCGCCGATCAGGTCGGTCCAGACGTAGCCCCAGCGCGGCAGTATCCAAGCGTGGTTGTAGCTGTGTTTGGTGCCGCCCATCTTGAACGACATGCCGTAGCCGCCCTGCAGGCCCCATTCCTGGGCGCCCTCGCGCAGCGGGCCGCCCACTTCCTTTTCCCACGGGCCGGGCCGCTCGCTGACATAGATCGGCACTTGCTTCTGCAACGTCTGAACCGCCAGGCTCTGCTCCGGCGACACAGCCCCCTGCGCCGCCTGCTGCGCCAGCGCGCTGGACGCGCCGAGCAAAACCACCATTGTTATTGTCAACAACTGATACTTGCAGCCTCGCATGTTTTTTTGTCTCCTCACAACTTCACTGTCGTTTGCCGGCAAGTTGGCCGCTCTGCAATCGGGCTTGCGCCGACGCATGCATACTGGACAATCTAGCTTCCCTCGTCAACTCATTTTCTTTCGGCCCCGCAGTGCGGGGCGCCTCCGGGCACTGCCAACCATGCATTGCCTTTGCCAAGCGGCAGCCGATGAGCGGGGGCTGATTGTTGAGAGGGCAGAGGGTCAACCCGGATGCAACCAAAAGCTTTGGTCTGCTGCTGCGCGCGACACCTTGTCGAGCAACAGGACGGCACGCGGCCGGGTAAAGCCTCGATGCTCGCGTTGGAAAGGCATCGTTCAACTTCAATTCTCTTGGCAACCACCGCCCGCTTGACTACACTGCGCGCGCTTTATGAGCAAGCAATACAACAAGGTTATCAAGCGGAAGCGCCGCAAGGCTTACATCAAACGAAAAAAGGCCCGGGCCAAGGAACGGAGGGTCGCTCGCGAGGCTGTTTTGATGCAAAAAACGCCCGCGCCGCCGTCCGCGCCTGTGCCCCAATCGTCCCCGGCGACGTCCGACCCTCCCCCTGCGGCATCCGAACCACCGCCCGCGCCGCCGGAGCCTCCTCCACCGGCGCCAACCACGACTGCGTGAAAAGACTGCTGGTTACGGGCGCGAGCGGGCTGGTTGGCTCGCATCTGTTGCGGCAGGCAGCGGGATGGTTTGAGTCAGTCGGGACATGGCACAGTTTCCGGCCTGAAGGCTTGCCGGGCCGGATTGAATTGTTGGACATCACCGACCCGATCGCGGTGGGGGCGTTCCTTGATGGGTTTCAGCCGCAATACATCATTCATTGCGCCGCCATGAGCGACTCGGTGCGGGCCGAGCGCGAACCGGACATCGCCCGCCAACTGAACGTCACGGCCACCGCCGCGCTCGTCCGCCACGCCGAGAGAATCAGGGCGCGGCTCGTCTTCCTTTCGAGCGATGTCATCTTCGACGGTCGCAAAAACGCCCCTTATGTCGAGGATGATCCACCCAGCCCGCTCGGCGTCTATGCCGCCACCAAACGCGACGCCGAACTGGCCGTGCGCGATGGCTGCGACGACTGGCTGATCGCCCGCACCTCGTTGATTTACGGCCCCAGTCCGCGCGGCGACCGCAGCGTCAACGAACGGCTCGGCGCGGCGATTGGCGAGGGGCGTCGCATCACGCTGTTCGTGGACGAGTTCCGATGCCCGATCAGTGTGGTGGATTTGGCGGCGGCGCTGCTGGAACTGGTTGACTCGCCTCACAGGGGCGTGTTTCACCTCGCCGGGCCGGAGCGGATCAACCGTTACGACCTCGGCCTGGCGTTCGCGCGCCATTTCGGCTGGCCCACGACGACGATGGAAGCGTGCAAAATTTCCGACGTGCCCATGTCCCCTCCGCGCCCCGCGGACGTGACGCTGGACTGTCGCAAGGCGCTCGCAGTGTTGAAAGCGAAACCGCGCGGTGTGGCGGAGGGACTGCGGGGATTGCCGGCGCGCTGAACGCGCGGCTCACTTGCTCCTATGACCGCCGCCACTGACCGGCTTGTTCAAGTTCTCCGGCGTCGGAGCGATGAAGGTGTTGTCAAGCGACTTGGACTTTTCAGGCGCCTGTATCTGCCGCTCCAACTTCGCGTCGGTCTTCATTGGGACGTTGGTCGTGGAATAGAGTTTCGCCTCCCGCTCGCGCCAAGCTTCATACGTTTTCCGCCAGCGCGCGATCTGCTCGGCCGTCGGGGGCGCGTAATCCTTGCCCGCATACTGCGGCTCGCGAAGCCTGCTGGCCTTCGCGTCATAGTCCTTGGCGGGCGCGGACTTGGCGGGGAACTGCTTGACATCGAATTCCTTGAACTGGAACGCCTTTGGCGTGAACTCCTTCGCGCCGAACTGCTTGCCCTCCAGGTCGGATTTCTTCTTGTAGTCAATCTTCGGCGGCACGTCCGCGGCGCCAGCCGCCAACGCGAGGGCCGCGATGACGCTCCAAGACGTCAGAAAACTCTTCCGAGCATTGCTCACGGCTCAAATCCTAGGCCGCTCGAAGCCCTGAATCAACCCCTTCTTCCGAACCGACGTTGACTTTGCCGGGCGCTGGCCGTATTGGAAAACCGCATGACGATAACCCCAGTTTTCCGAGGCCGCGTCGAGTTCAGCCCGACGTTTGCGCCGCGGCCGCAGGTAAGCCACGTGCTTTTCGATTTCGACGGCACGCTCTCGCTCATCCGCGAAGGGTGGCCGGAGGTGATGGTGCCGATGTTCGTCGAGATGCTGCCCCGCCTGCCGGGCGAGAGCGATGAGGAAGTCCGCCGGCTCATGTTCGAGGACATCATGCGCCTCAACGGCAAACAGACCATCTACCAGATGATCCAGTTCGCCGGGCGCGTCCGCGAGCGCGGCGGCACGCCTGCCGACCCGCTCTGGTATAAACACGAATACTTGCGCCGGCTGGATGAACGCATCCGGGAGCGCAAGCAGGGGTTGCGGGACGGCACGATTGCCGCCGACGAGATGCTGGTGCACGGTGCGCGGCCGCTCTTGGAGACCCTCCGCGCGCGCGGTCTGCCCATGTATCTGGCCAGCGGCACCGACGAACGTTACGTCTTTGAAGAAGCCGAACTGCTCGACCTGACACGCTATTTCGGCCCGCGCATCTACGGCGCGCTCGACGACTACAAGAATTTCTCCAAACAGATGGTCATCGAGCGCATCCTCCGCGAGAACAACATTCCCGGCGACCGCCTGCTGGCCTTCGGCGACGGCTACGTCGAGATCGAGAACGTCAAGGCGGTGGGCGGCGTCGCCGTCGCCAGCGACGAGGCCCACAACGGCTCCGGCAGGATGGACGAATGGAAACGCCAGCGCCTGCTTGGCGTCGGCGCGGACGTGGTGATTCCCGATTTCCGCGACGCAGAGGCCTTGCTCAAACTCATCCTTGCCGCGTAGGAGAACCATGCCATCACGCGACCCGCTCGATCTGTCACGTTTGAAGGTCCTGCCGCTGGCGCAGCGACGCAGCCTCAGCCGCGTGGAGGATGTGTTGGTTGATCCCGACGCCGCGCCGAAACCGTGCGACGATGGCGTGCGCGATCTCATCCGCCGTTGCGCACGAAGGATCGTCAATGCCCGGCAGCGCGACGCGAGCGTCATCCTGATGTATGGCGCGCACCTCTTGCGCAACGGCGCCGCGCTGATCGTTGAACGGATGCTGGCGCGCGGCTGGCTGACGCATCTGGCCACCAACGGCGCTGGCTCGATCCACGACTGGGAGTTTGCGTTCCAAGGCCGCTCGACCGAGAGCGTTCGGGACAACGTCGCGACGGGAACCTTTGGCACGTGGGATGAAACGGGCCGTAACATCCATCTCGCGCTGCTGGCCGGCGGCTTGCGCGGCGAGGGCTACGGCGAAGCGCTGGGCCGGTTCATTTGCGAGGACGGCACGATGCTGCCGTCGGCGGAGTCGCTGGAAGAGGCGATTCGCGAACGGCCGGACGATTCGTTGGCGCCGGCGCGCGTTGATCTGTTGCGGGCGATGCGGGCGCATCGTCTGCCTGCGGGCCGCATCGCGGTCGAACACCGTTGGAAGCACACTTCGATCCTAGCGGCGGCGTTCCGGCATCGGGTGCCGATAACGGTGCATCCGGGCATCGGTTACGACATCATCACGAACCATCCGATGTTCAACGGCGCCGTCATCGGTCGCGCGGCGGAGACGGACTTCCGCCGTTTTGCCGGCGCGGTCGAGGGTCTCGACGGCGGCGTGGTCCTGTCGGTCGGCTCGGCGGTGATGGCGCCCCAGGTGTTCGAAAAAAGTCTGAGCTGCGTCAACAATCTGCGCCTCCAAAGCGGTCGGCCGATCGTGCGCGACCACGAGATTTTTGTTGTGGACCTTCAAGACGGCGGGCAATGGGACTGGACGCGCGGCGAGCCGCCGAAGACCAACCCGGCCTACTACCTGCGCTTCTGCAAGAGCTTCGCGCGCATGGGCGGCGCGATGCATTACGCGTGCGCCGACAACGTCACGTTCATGCACCACCTCTGCCGCGAACTCGACGATGTCTAAAGAGGGAAAATCATGGATGGCAAAATCATAATGGCAGAAGGCCGCGATAATTTGGCCCCTCATGATTTTGCCTTCAGGTCGGAGATATGTCCGCCATGAACCTATCGCGCTTCGAATCCGTCACCTCGCGCTACCCATCGCTGCGCATCGCCGTCGTCGGCGACTTCTGCCTCGACCGCTATCTGGAGATTGATCCGGAGAGGGCCGAAACCTCCATCGAGACCGGCCTGCCCGTCCACAACGTCGTCCGCATCCGGCCGCAACCGGGCGCCGCGGGCACCATCCTCAACAACCTCGTCGCGCTCGGCGTGGGCGAAGTGTTCGTCGTCGGCTTGGCGGGCGAGGATGGCGAGGGTTACGAGCTGCGGCGCGCACTGCAAACCATGCGCGGCGTGCGGCTTGATCATTTCATTCAGTCGCCCGACCGGCACACGTTCACCTACACCAAGCCACTGGTTCTGGAACCGGGCAAGCCGCCGCGCGAACTGAATCGTTTCGACCTGAAGAACTGGTCGCCGATGTCCGCCGCGCTGGAAGATCGCCTGCGGCAAGCAGTGCGAGCGCTCGCGGGCAGGATGGACGCGTTCATCCTGCTCGAACAGGTGGACGCGCCCGACACGGGCGTCCTGACGCGCGGCTTGCTGGACGAACTCGGCGCGCTGGCGCGGTCGCATCCGAAGCTGCTGATGATCGGCGACAGCCGGCGCGGCTTGCGGCATTTCCCGCCGATGACCTTCAAGATGAACCGTGCCGAACTGACGCGCCTGCTCGGCGTCACCAGCGGGTTGGGTTTGCAGGAAGTCCAGCAGCGAGCCGCCGCACTCGCCCGCAAGAACGGCCATCCCGTGTTTGTCACGATGGCCGAACAAGGCATCGTCGGCGCGTCGCCGGACGGTGCCGCCGCACACCAACCTTCTTTGCCGGTTCGCGGGGAGATTGACATCGTCGGCGCGGGCGATGCCGTCACCGCCAACCTCGCCGCCGCACTCGCCGCAGGCGCGACGCTGGCCGAATCCCTCGCGCTGGCCAACGCCGCCGCCTCCATCGTCATCCACCAACTCGGCACCACCGGCTCCGCCACCGTGCCGCAGATTCGGGAATTGCTTGTGGTGGCAGATTAAGGCGCAACCGAATGAGGCGGGCGCATGCCCCGTCAACTTCCCTCTGCGATGCGTGGCGATATGCAGCCAGCGCAAGCGGCTACATCGTCCATCTAGCCAGTGGCAAGTTTCCAATCCGCAGGCGCTGTGTTACGCGCCCGGCTTCCCGGCTGGGAATCAGTGAAACGGCAGATTCAACAATCAATCCATCATCACTTATCACTTCTTTCGTGAAATAGCCTTGCAACGGCCGGCTTGCGGCCCTTTAACATACGCCGCATTTTGGACCGGATTTCGGGAACAGAAAGGACCGACTTGATGAGCACTCAGACGGAAACGAAGACGACGGAGACCTTGCGCACGCTGCCGGGCGACGACGTGCGGCAGATTATGTGGCGGTTTGCCGACCGCTACGATCTGCAGATGGTCGTGCAGTCGGCGCGCGCCGTGGCGCGCGGGCCGGTGGCGCAGTTGGTGGCCGCGGGCGCCCGCAACGCGCACGATTGGACACCGGAGAAGGCGTCACTGCTGAAGGCGTTTGACGAGTCGGGCATCACCGCGGCGTTCATGGACCCGGCGCAGGGCGGGTTCATCGAGGGGCCGAAGAATCTCGTGCTGGCGCTGATCGCGTTTGAGTTGTCGTGGGTGGACGCGGGCGCGGCGACGAGCAGCCTAGCCAGCAATCTCGGTCTGGCGCCGATTCACGAGCGCGGCACGCCGGAGCAGCGGGCTTATTACATGAGCAAGGCGCTGCCGCCCAAACCGGGCGAGAACCGGGAGCCGTGGCGCGCGGCGTTTGCGCTGACCGAACCGCTGCCGTATGTCGGGGTCGAGACCAACCTGCTCAGCGGCAAGGTCCGCATCGCGGAGTGGAAGGAAGGCCAGGAGCCAATCCTGCAGGTGGACAAACGCGGGCGGTTCATCACGGGCATGGGGTTCGCGAACTTCGTCGCTGCAGCGGTGGACACGGCCGACGAGCGGATCAAGCGCAGTTGCATGATCATCGTGGAGGAAACCGATCCGGGCGTGTTCGACCGCGGCACCCCGACGAAGAAGCTGGTGCATCAGTTGTCCTCGACGACCGACCCGGTGTTGAGCGTGAAGGTGCCCGCAAGCAGGATCATCGGCGGCTACACGGTCAAGGACGGTT
>JAOACV010000102.1 GCA_026417675.1 Verrucomicrobiia bacterium | reverse complement strand
CTGCTCACACTGGCCTGCGGCATGGTGTTGCTGCGGACGCACGGGGCGCCACGGCTTGGCCGGTGGGCCGTCGCAACGGGCGGCGTGCTGTTTCTCGTATTCGCCGTGTTGGTCGGCGGCCATTTCGCGAAACGCCTCGGCGCTCCGCCGACACCCAAGAATCCGGGCGCGCCGAAGCCGCTTCGCCCGCTGACGGGGTTGCCGGTCTTTCCGGGCGCGGAGGGATTCGGCACGCGAACGCCCGCAGGCCGCGGTGGCAAGGTGTTGTTTGTCACTTCGCTCGCCGACAGCGGCCCGGGCACGCTGCGCGAGGCTTTGAACCAGCCATTCCCACGCATCATCGTCTTCCGGGTGGGCGGCATCATCGCGTTGGAGACACCGCTTCATATCGCACATCCATTCGTTACGGTGGCGGGACAGACCGCGCCCGGCGACGGCATCCTGATCAAAAACTGCGGTCTGGTTATCTCAAGCCATGACGTGCTGATCCAGCATCTGCGAATCCGGCCCGGCAACGAGGGCAGCGTCGAACCCGACACAAACGACGCCATCGAGATTCTCGGTTCGCACGGCAAGGCTGACGGGGCGCGCAATGTGGTGCTCGATCACGTCTCGGCGGGCTGGAGCGAGGACGAAACCGTCAGCGTGTGGTTCGGCGCGCACGACATCTCCATTTCGTGGTGCATCATCAGCGAGGCGTTGGACCGGAGCCGGCACCGGAAAGGCCGGCACAGCGCCGGGCTGTTGATCGGCGACGGCTCCTGTCATGTGACGGTCCACCACACGCTGCTGGCGCACAACGGGTTCCGCAACCCGCTGATCTCCGGCGGCGGCACACACGACATCGTCAACAACGTGATTTACGACTGGGGCAGCCTGTCCGCCGAGATTGTGGACAACGATTCCAACTCCTTCCTCAACTTTGTCGGGAACTGCTTTATCCCCGGCCCTTCCACGGAAAAGGGGCCTTACGAAATCCTTTTCAATCCCGGCCGCGCTGGCAGCACGCCAATACTCTACGTAGCCGGCAATATCGGGCCGCATCGTCCCAAAGCGGATAAGGATGACTGGGCGCTGGTTGGCATCGGTTTCGGACGGGAGGGCGCGGCCCCGGCGCGCTTCCGGGCGATGACGTCCTTCGACACATGGCCCGTCACTGCCCACAGCGCGGCCGAAGCCCTGCCCTTGGTGCTTGCCCACGCCGGCGCCACGCTGCCCAAGCGCGACGCCGTGGACGCGCGCGTGGTGGCCGATGTCCGCAACCGCACCGGCAGGCTGATCAACTCGCCCCGCGAGGTGGGCGGCTATCCTTTCCTGCGAAGCGGCGCACCGCCCGCCGACGCCGACAACGACGGCATGCCGGACGAGTGGGAGCGGCAGGCCAGCCTGGACCCGCACGATCCTTCCGACGCAAACAAGGATCGCAACGGCGACGGCTACACGAACATCGAGGAGTATTTGCATTCGTTGCTAAAGGAGACGCCAACTGCACCATGAAGACGAAACCAATGCTCATTCTGCCGGCGGTTGCGGTCGTGTTGCTCCTGGCGGGGGTGATGGCTCGCCGGGCCGCCGCGATTCCGGCAAGAACCATCACGCCCCCCGACGAGTCCGAGGTGGAGTTGACTGCGACGGAGAAGGGCGTGACCTACAAGCTCTACCGCGCGGCGCTCTGGCGCGTGGACGCGCGGTCCGGCCGATGGGAGTTCATCCAGCAGATGTATGACCCGGATTTCTACGCGAAGAATTACGTCGAGCGCGATGGCGTGGTCTGCCGCAAAACCGCGGACGGGAACCTTGTGCCGGTGCGGCGGCGGTTCGCCGACGACTTTGAACATGCGAAGCCGGTGCGCGAGTTGATCGGCTTGGATACGGGCTGGACCGCGTTCACGCTCCAGTCGCCGAAGGCGCCGTCGGTGAGCGATTACGTCCGGCTGCGCAAACGCATCCTTCAGGGGCAATCCGACTTCCTGGACAACCGCGTGGAACTCGCCGCCGACATCGTCCATTCCGGCCGGCGCGCGCTGAAGACCTACAGCGCGCCTCCATCCCGTTCGATGGTCTGCGCCAAAGCCTCGCTCGACACCGAGCTGCTGCATTTCGTCAAAGGCGACGACGTGTGGTTCTCCGGGTGGTATTACGTGCCCGAGGGCAGCGGGATGCCCTTCACGGTGATGGACTTGGAGACGTCATGGATCAGGGAATACCCCGGCATCCGCATCATGCTGGCCGATGGCAAACACGCGATGTTCGAGTTGAAGTGGGGCGGAAAACCGAAATACCGCCAGTCGAAAGGGAAGGAAGTCGTTTTTCCGGTCGCAAAGTGGGTGCATCTGAAAGCGCGCCTGAGGCTCTCCGAGAAACAGGATGGCATTGCCGAACTCTGGCAGGATGGAGTGAAGATCGTGGACGCGCGCGGTCAGACGCTGCCGCTGGCCCACACCATCTACAACAGTCTTGAGATCGGCATTACCGCCCACAACGACCGCGACAAACCCGCCACGCTCTACGTGGATGATGTCGCCATCTCCGACAAGCCTCTGGAACTTACTCCAGCGTCGCCGTGACGATCTGACTGGCTTCGGCAATGATGGCGTCGAGGTGCTGCGGGTCGCGGAAGCTCTCGGCGTAAAGCTTGAAGATGTTCTCCGTGCCGGAGGGGCGCGCGGCGAACCAGCCGTTCTCGGTTACGACCTTCAGGCCGCCGATGGGGGCGTCGTTGCCGGGAGCGCGGGTGAGCTTCGCGATGATCTTCTCGCCGGCGAGCGTGGTGGCCTTGACGGCGCCGGGAGTGAGTCTCTTGAAGGCGGCTTTGGCTTGTGGCGTGCAGGGCTGGTCAATGCGCTTGTAGTGGGGCCGGCCGAGTTGCGTGGCGAGTTCCTCGTAATGCCGGCCGGGGTCGCGGCCGGTGCGCGCGGTGATCTCCGCGGCGAGCAGGTCCATGATGATGCCGTCCTTGTCAGTGACCCACACCGTGCCGTCGCGCCGCAGGAAGCTGGCGCCGGCGCTCTCCTCGCCGCCGAAACCGAGCGTGCCGTCGTGGAGGCCTTGGGAGAAGTATTTGAAGCCAACCGGCACTTCGCAGAGCGGACGGCCAATGGCTTTCGCAACGCGGTCAATGAGCGCGCTGCTGACCAGCGTCTTGCCGACGGCGGCCTTGGCGGGCCATTGCGGACGGTGGGTGAAAAGGTAATGGATCGCCACGGCGAGGTAGTGATTGGGGTTCATCAGGCCGCCAGGCGTGACGATGCCGTGGCGGTCGGCGTCGGGATCGTTGCCGAACGCGACATCGAACTTGTCCTTCAGCGCGATCAGCCCGGCCATCGCGTCGGCGCTGGAGCAGTCCATGCGAATCTTCCCGTCGTGGTCCACCCTCATGAACGCAAAGCGCGGGTCCACAGCCTTGTTCACGACGGCCAGGTCAAGGCCCCAAACTTCCTTGATCGGTTCCCAGTAAGCGACTGACGCGCCACCGAGGGGGTCCACGCCGAGTTTGAGGCCCGCGCCGCGGATGACCTCCATGTCAATCACACTGCCGAGGTCGCGGACGAACGGCAGGACGAAATCAATCGCCTGCGTCGTGGCCGCCTTCAGCGCCGACTCGTAGGGGATGCGTTTGACGCCCTTATTGCCGGCGGCGAGCAGTTCGTTGGCGCGGTTTTGGATCGCGTCAGTCACGTCCGTGTCGGCAGGGCCGCCATGGGGCGGATTGTATTTGATGCCGCCGTCGCCGGGCGGGTTGTGGGAAGGCGTGATGACGATGCCGTCGGCGACGCTGCCGCGAGCGGCGCGGTTGTGGCCGAGGATGGCGTGTGAAATCACCGGCGTCGGCGTGAAGCCGTCGTCGCGCTGAAACCGCGCGCTGACGCCGTTGGCGGCGAGGACCTCCAGCGCGGTGCGCTGAGCCGGGCCGGAAAGCGCGTGCGTGTCCTTGCCGACGAACAGCGGCCCGCTGATGCCGCGGGCGGCGCGGTAGTCGCAGATGGCCTGCGTGACGGCGAGGATATGGGCTTCGTTGAACGAGCCGTCGGACGACGTGCCGCGGTGGCCGCTGGTGCCGAAACTTACCCGTTGCCACGGGTCGCCGTAGTCGGGCTGGCGCTCGTAGTAGTCGCGCACAAGCCGGTCCACATCCACCAACAAACTGCCTGGCGCGGGTTTTCCCGCAAGAGGACTGCGTGCCATAAAGTGTGTCTCCAGGAATTGCGAAAACGCGGCAGACCATAGACATGCGGCCGGCGTTGCGCAACACGGTCTTGTGTCCGCGGCGTTCACGACGAAAAGGTTGGTCGCGACCGGTCAACTGTTCTATCTTTCCGCCAACATCGCTGCCCGCACAAGCCGAGCGGATGAACGGCGCGGCGGCTGAAGGAGACGAACATGAACCGAATGAATCGTCGTGAGTTTATCGGAACACTGGTGGCGGGGCTGGCCACCGCAGCAGGCCCCCATCCCGCGCTGGCCGCGCCGCGTTCGCCTACCGACCGCGTGCCGCTGGGCAAGACCGGCGTCCTCGCGTCGTTCGTTGGCCTCGGCACCGGCATGCGCGGCGGCGGCGGGAAACGCCAATCCAACCACACGCGCATGGGCCAGAAGGCGTTCACCAGGCTCGCGCGCCACGCGTTCGACAGCGGCATCAATTTCTTCGACGTGGCCGACCTCTACGGGACGCATCCGTTCCTGCGCGACGCGCTGAAAGGCGTCCCGCGCGAGAAGTATGTCATCCAAAGCAAGATTTGGTTTCGCCCTAAGGGGCTGCCCGACGTGACTACCAGCGCCAAGGAGGCGGTGGAACGGTTCCGCAAGGAACTGGGCGTTGATTACATTGACATCGTGCTGCTGCACTGCACGACCGAGCCGGACTGGACCGACACGCTGCGCGCGATGATGGACGAGCTCTCGGCGGAGAAAGAGAAGGGCCGCATCCGCGCCGTGGGCACCTCCAGTCACAGCTTCGCGGCGATGCAAACAGCGGCGTCCTCGCCGTGGGTGAACGTCCAGTTCGCCCGCATCAACCACAAGGGGGTCAACATGGACGGCAAGCCTGAGGAGATCGCCACGCTGCTCAAACGGATGCGTGCCGCCGGCAAAGCGGTGATCGGCATGAAAATCTTCGGCGAGGGCAAGTTCCAGACGCTCGAAGAACGCGAGGCCAGCCTGCGGTTCGTCGTCACTCAGAAGTGTGTGAACGCGATGATCATCGGCTTCGAAAAGCCGGAGCAGATTGACGAGACGCTCAAGCAACTGGTTGCGGTGTTGAAAGCATGAAGAAACCCTTTCCAATCCGGCTTTGGGCTGTGGCGTTGCTGCTGGGGGTCCTGGTCACGGCGGCTGCGGAGCCGCGCGGCCGCGCGACGGGCTTCTTTCACGCCGAGCAACTCAACGGCGTTTGGTGGCTGGTGGACCCCGATGGCCGGCTTTTCATTTCCAAAGGCGTGACGACCGTGCAGTTCGCCCAAGACCGCATCCAGGGCACCCATCGCTCGCCCTACGGCGAGACCAACCAGCGGAAATACGGCTCCGAGCAGGCGTGGCGCGAGGCGGCAGCGAGGCGGCTCATGAGATGGGGTTTCAACACCCTCGGCGCGTGGTCGGACCCGAAGCTCGCCGACATCGAGGCGGACGGCCAGCGGCTCGCTTACACCGTCAACCTGGATTTCGGCTCGCGTTTCGTGGCGGAGAAGATGCGCGGCGCGGCGTGGCTGCACGGCATCTTTCCCGACGTGTTCGATCCCGACTTCGCGACGGTCTGCCGTCGGATCGCCGAGAAGCAATGCGCGCCGCGCAAGGACGACCGCGGGCTGTTGGGCTGGTTCACCGACAACGAACTGCGGTGGGGCGCTGACTGGCGTGGCCAGGAGGAACTGCTGACGATGTTCCTGAACCGGCCCCTGGGCACGCCGGGACGCAACGCCGCGATCGCGACGCTGCGCGAGCGTTACGGCGACGTCGCGAGATTCAACGCGGTTTGGAAAACCAGTTTCGCCTCATGGGAAGAGCTTGGTTCGGCGCGGGAGGTCAAGCAGCCGTTCCAGAACCGCAAACGCGCGGCGCAGAATGCTGAAGTGGGCCGTGACAGGGACGACGGCAGCGCCGCGGAGTTCCTCAAGGATTGCGACGCGTTCCTGGCGCGGCTCGCGGAGCGTTATTTCAAGGTTACCGCCGAAGCGATCAAGGCCGCGGATCCGCGCCACATGAACTTCGGCTGCCGCTTCGCCTACGTGCCCGCGCAGCCCGTGGTCGAGGCGGCCAGCCGGCGCCTCGACGCGGTTTCGTTCAACTGCTATCAGCACGACCCGCGCGGCATCATCGAGCGCTACGCGGCGTTCGGCAAGCCGCTCATCATCGGCGAGTTCGCGTTTCGCGGCGACGACAGCGGCCTGCCGAACACCAAGGGCGCCGGGCCGCGGGTGAAGACGCAGGCCGAGCGCGCCGATGCTTTTGAGAAATACGTCCGTGCCGCCGTCTCGATGCCCGCACTGGTCGGTTATCACTGGTTCGAGCACGCCGACCAACCGAAGGAGGGCCGGTTCGACGGCGAGAACAGCAACTACGGCGTCGTGAACATTTACGACGAGCCATGGCAGGCGTTGGTGGAGCGCATGACGCAGGTCAACGCGCAGGTCGAGCGCCTCCATAGCACCGCAGGAAGGTGACCTGCGGTTACAGGACTGCGCCGCATGTGACAATGCGGACGACGCGCCAGGGAGCGGCGGTTTGTGACCGCCGCACGTCATGGAGCGATAACGCTCGCGACTGATTATGCTGTTTGGTGTGCCGCGTATTATGCTGCCTGTCGGCGCTTGAGAAGCGCTGGTACGTGGCTCGGTCTCAACGCAATCGTCATGGCAACGAAAGAACAACTCTGCCTGCTGGCCGCTGACGCCGTTCTGATGGTTCATTTCGCCTTCGTGGCGTTTGTCGTCCTGGGACTGGTGTTGATTTGGATCGGCCACTTCCGCCGCTGGTCGTTTGTGCGCAACTTCTGGTTCCGGATCGCCCACCTGCTGGCGATAGGCATTGTGGCGGGCGAGTCCTTGCTTGACATCGTCTGTCCGCTAACGACGTGGGAGGCTCAATTGCGGCTGCTGGCGGGCGGCGGGCAACGATATGAAGGTTCGTTCATCCAGCATTGGGTCCACCGAATCATGTTCTACGAGGCGAGCGAGACGACTTTCGCGGTCATCTACGTTCTGTTTTTCCTCGCGGTGCTCGCCAGCCTGTGGTGGGTCAAGCCGCGATGGCCGTTCACACCATTAGCCGGCCCGCGTTGATGTCCTCGATCAGTTCTTTGATCAACGCCACCTGCTTTTCCCCGAAGCTCCACTCGGCGATCTTCGCGGGAGTCAGCAGCTCCTCAAGCTGCGGCAGCACGAGCAATTCCTTCGCCGTGTCGCTGGCCATCGCGCGTTTGACGACGGCCTCCTCGCCCATCGCGACGTATTGACCGGCGGCCAGGCCCATGCTGCCACCGGCCTTGATATCC
>JAOACV010000101.1 GCA_026417675.1 Verrucomicrobiia bacterium | reverse complement strand
CGTGGCAGAGCTATTCTCGCATCGTCCCTACGGGACGGTTCCGCAGGAGTCGAAAGGAGCAAGCCATCATGAAAACGAAAATGACAATCACCTCCCTGATCTTGGCCGCCGTTTTCCCGGCCTTGGATTTCGGCACTTTCGCCGCCGACACGCCGAAGCTCACGCTGCCCGATGACAAACGCCCGGAATGGCTGCGGCGCGATGGGATTGTGATGGCGGGCAGTTGGGAGCCGCTGCTCTTCCGAGTGCGGCGCGACGGCGCGGCGGGATACACGCCGACGGCGGAGCAGCGCGCGGCTTACGAGCGCGAGCACAGCCCGGCGATGATTGCGAAGTTGAAGGCGCTCGGCGTGAACTTTGTGATGATGCACTGCTACAAAGGCGGCGGCCTGGAGGCGGAACGCGAAGGCATGGCGGACGCGGTGAAGTTCGCCAAGCTCTGCCACGACGCCGGGATGCGCGTCGGCTGCTACACCTACAGCGGGGCGTTCATCTGGGAGCTGTTCTTCAAGGAGATGCCGCAGGCCAAGGATTGGGTCGTGCTTAACCCCGACGGGTCGCCCGTGACGTATGGTAAGGCGACGTATCGCTACTATTGGAACCGCAATCATCCCGACGCGGAGGCGTTCTACCGGAAGATCGTGAAGTTCGCCGTCGAGGACATCCGCACTGACCTCGTCCACCTCGACAACTACGTCATCGGCCCCGGCCACGACGTCAACTCGGTCGCGCGCTTCCGCCAATACCTGCGCAAGACGTTCCCAGCTTTGCTGCTCAAGGGGAATGGCATCGCTGACATCGCGACGGTGACGCCGCCGACCGACCGCGCCTGCACCAATCTGCTGGGGCGCGCGTGGGCAGAATATTGCTGCCAGTCCATCTCAGATTCGTTCCACTCANTGACCCGCTACGCGCGCAAGTTGCGCCCGGACATTCTTATGGAGACGAACCCAGCCGGCGTTGACCGGACGGTGCGCTGGGCGGTGGACCACGGGCGTTTGTTGCGCGGCGGCGAGGCGTTCTGGGATGAGGGCCGACATCCCGGCTTCATGAAGGGGCAACTGACCACGCGCATCCGCACCTTCAAGGCGGCGCGCAGCCTGAACAACTTGGCGTTCGTCTATACGATCAACCCGCTCGAAGCCGCTGAAAGCATGGCGTTCAACCTCGATGCGCTCGGTTGCATCTGCTGGTTCGAATACGACCAGCTTTGGGAGTATCCCGGCAACGTCCGGCCGATGTCGCCCGCGCTACTGCCGTTTGTGAAGTTCTTCCATCAACGCCGGGACCTGTTGCGCGACGCGAAGGTGGTGGCCGACGTCGGTGTGTTTCGGAGCTGGCCTTCGTTGCAGTTCGGCCCGCGCCAGACTGCGAAGTTGACGGGCGAAGTCGAAGACCTGCTCATCGCCAACCGCTGCGCGTTCCAGTTGGTGTTCGATACGCAGCTCGATGAACTCTCGCGCTGGCCCGTGCTAATCACGTCCGGCTGCGTCGCGCTTTCGGACGCGCAGGTGAAGGCGATCCGCCGCTACGTCGCCAAAGGCGGCCGGCTCTGCGTCGTCGGCCCACTGGCGACGCACAACGAATGGATGCTCCCACGCCCGAAGCCCGCGCTCGACGATCTGCCGCCGGACCGCGTCGTGCGCGTGCATGAAAAAGGCGACTGGCTCGGCGCCATCCGCCGCGCCTGTGGTGGTCAGCTTTCGCTCTCGATCACTTGCGACTCCAAAGCTCTCTGCGCCGAACTGACCGAGCAACCCGCGCGCCGCATGGTGCATCTGGTGAACTATCAGATGGACGCTCCGGCGAAGGACATCACCATCCGCGTCGCCCTGCCGCAAGGACGTGCCGCCAAATCCGTCACCCTCGCCAGCCCTGAACGCGCGGCCGATATCGCGGTGCCGTTCAAACAAGAGGCTGGTCTCGCGACGTTCTCGGTGCCGGCCGTCGGCATTTACGAGATTGCCGTCGTGACATTCTGAAGCGGAGCTCAAACAAAAAGGAATCGCTACCGCCCGGGCGCGCGTTGTGATAGTCTGGCTTTGTGTCAAACGCGGAAGCTGCGACAGAGATGTCGCCACAGTCCAAAGTGACCACAGTTGCCGGCCGATTGTCGGCCAAGCCCGGGAGGCGTTCCTGCGTAGGCGCGTCCCGGCCTCGCATGACGGGCAATTCGTTTGCCTGTCTGCCGCTGGCGCGCTGAATCCTGCAGGCGAGCGTGAAACGCGTTGCATTTAACGGAAACACCCGCGCGCGGACGACAGAAAGTAAGTTCTGGCGGGTTGCGGACGTGGTGCCAAAGATTGCCAAGCCTCGGCCGCTGTCTTTGTTCCTAGAGCGTTGGTTGCTGCCGTTCGTGCCGCTCTTGGTGCTCTTGAGTCTGGCGGGGGCGACTTTGTTGTTCTGGAAGCAGGACGTCGAGTGGCGGCAGGACGTGCGCGCGTCGGAGTTCGCCCGTCACATGGCGATCACGGCGGAGCAAATGGCGCGGCAGATGGAAGAGCATTTCGAGATGCACCTGCGGGCGCTGGAGCATTTTCGGCCAGCGTGGCAGGAGTGTTACGGCAGGGACGAAAAGAGTTTTCGGGAGGAAGCGCGCAGGGTCGCCCACGCCTGGCCGGGCCTGTGGGCTGTGGGTTGGGTGGATCCCCGGTTCATCCTGCGTTGGGTGGAGCCAGTCGAGTCAAACCGGAAGGCCGAGGGGCTGGACTTGAAGACGCTGCCCGGCCGGCTGACGCCCCTGCATCATGACGCAACATGCCACGATCCGATTGTTTCGGAACCCCACGAATTGGTCACGGGAGGCCAAGGGTTCATTGTGGACCTTCCATTGCGGGAAGACGGCCAGTTCCACGGTTTCATTCAGGGGGTGTTCCGGCTTCCGCAGTTTGCGGAGGACAGCTTGTTGGCCGAGGCCGGCCGCCACTTTAGCGTCGAATTGCTGGATGGCAAGAATCGCCTCTTCGCTCTGGGCGAGGTGCGCGGCGCCGAGACAGCGGGACCGCTGCCGATCATTCCGCGGCGTGTGAAGATTGGCAACCGGACGTGGTTGTTGCGGCTGCAACCGCGGCCGGACTATTTCGGCCAGCAGAGCCTGCGCAGTGCCACGGGTCTGTTGATGATCGGTCTGACGCTGTCGGTGATCCTGAGCGGCGTGGTTTGGCTGCTGCAAGCGCGCACGCGGCTGCTGGCCGACCAACGCGACTTGTTGCAAGTCTCCGAAACGCGCCTGCGCGAGATGGTCCGCAACCTGCGCCTGTTGAACCGGCTGAGCGCGGCGTTGAACCAGACGTTTGACCTGAGCCGGATTTACGAACAGACGCTGCTGCAACTGCGGGAGGCGTTCAACCTCGACATGGCGCGGATTTATCAGTTGGCCCCGACCGGCGACCACATCCAACTGGTCGCTCAAATCGGCATTCCGCCGGAGCAAGAGGCGGCGTTTCAGACCAAACCCCGCAACTCACCGATCGTGGGCATGGCCTTTCAGACCGGCCAGCGGCAAATCGTGGAGGATTGGCAACAAGACCCACGGCCGGGATACGAGCGTCTGCGCGAAATGGGCGTTCGCTACTCCGTTTACCAGCCGATCAAACACCTCGGACAGGTGCAGAGCCTGTTGGTGCTGAGCTACTGCACGGACCAGAAGTTGAGCGAGGCGGAACTGGAATTGCTGAACGTCATTGCCGACACAGTGGGCGCGGCGACCGCCAATGCGCTGCAGTTCGAGGAGGTGCGGCTGTCGCGCGAGTATTTCCAATCGCTCTTCAACGGCTCCTCCGATGGCATCCTAGTTGAGACGCTTGATCGCCAAGTGTTGCTGGTGAATCCGCGGCTCTGCCAGTTGCTCGGTTACACTTCGGAGGACTTGGTGGGCAGGACCAGCGACACGTTGTTTTGTGATGACGACCGACGCAACGTGCTGCCCGGCATGTGGGAGCGGTTGCAGAAGGAGGAATCTGTCCTGGTGGAGGCCAACTACCTGCGCAAGGACGGCTCCGAATTGCCGGTGGAGATCAGCTCGCGCGTCGTGCGTCTGGTGGACCAGCGCCTGGTGCTGACCTTTGCGCGCGACCGCACCCTGCGCAAGCAACTCGAACAAGAGCTGTTTCAGGCGCAAAAGATGGAGAGCATCGGCACCCTCGCCGGCGGCGTCGCGCACGACTTCAACAACCTGCTCAGCGGCATCCTTGGCTTCGGCTCGCTGGCGTTGTCGAACATGAAGCCCACCGATCCTCACTATCGCGAAGTGCTCCAGATGGTCTCGGCGGCCGAGCGGGGCGCGCTGGTCGTCCAGCAACTCCTCACGTTGAGCCGCAAGCAGCCGCCCAAGCCGCGGCCCGTCCAGATAAACGAGGTCGTGGACCAGGTCGTTCACCTCCTGCGTCACTCCCTCACCGAGAACATCGAGATCCGCGTCGAGAAACAGCGCGCCCTGCCCGCCGTCAACGCCGATCCCGTCCAGTGGGAACAGGTGTTGATGAACCTCTGTCTCAACGGACGCGACGCCATCATGGCAGCAGGCCGTCCGGGAGTGCTGGCAATCCGGACGTCCTCCGAGGATGTCGCCGAAACGGCGGCCAGCGCGAACATTCCGGCGGGCCGCTATGTGCTGCTGGAAGTCAGCGACAACGGGAGCGGGATGGACGAGGCCACCCGCGCGCGAATTTTTGAGCCGTTCTTCACCACCAAGCGCGTCGGCCGCGGCACCGGTCTGGGCCTGACCATGGTGTTCGCGATCGTCAAGGGTCACAAGGGGTTCATCGAAGTGGACAGCGCGCCCGGACGGGGAACGACCTTCCGCATTCGGATCCCGGCGACCGACGCGCCCGCCGAGCCACTGACGTCCACGCCAGCCGACGCGCCGCGCGGTCATGAGACAGTGTTGCTGGTGGACGACGACCTCGGTGTGCTGGACCTGACCCGCGTCATGCTGGAACGCTCTGGTTACAACGTCATCACGGCGCGCGACGCGATCGAAGGATTCGAGATCTACAACAGCCGCCGCGATCAGATAGACCTCGTGGTGACCGACCTCATCATGCCCAAAGTCAGCGGTGCCGAATTCGTGGCCCAGTTGCGCCATGTGGACCCCCGCTTGAAGATCATCATCGCCACCGGCTATGCCGCCGACGCGGAGGCGCTGACCAAGCCCGGCAACCGCCCCAACGCCACCATCCAGAAACCGTTCCGTATGGCGGAACTGGCCCAAATCGTCCGCCAAGTGCTGGATGGCTCCCCGGACGCGAGGCCCCCAGGCTCCAACAACTGACGCCCGGCCCCGGCTTACCGCACGCCGGCCTCTTCCATCCGCTTCAACGCCGTCAATTGCTGGCGCCGATACTCGAGCCGCTCCGGGTCCTTTTCGTCCCGCATCAGCTCCCGGACATGACTCATGGCGGCCTGGACCCCGCCGTGGCGCTCCACATAGGACTGCATGTCCAGCGTCCGGCCATTGGGGAACGCGATCACCCACTGACCGGAGTCGGTGCGCATCGCCGTGGGTTTGTCAACTGCGGGCAGCTTGCTGGTTTGCTCCACGCTGGCTGGCTGACGGGGAGCGCCGGGCGTGACGCCCTGCTTGACCGCGGTGGCCGACGGAGCCGGGGACGCAAGCATGACGCTCTCCTGCCGGATTACCGCCGTCTCTTTGCCCTTGCCGATCACCACACTGCGATCCTCGTATCGCACGTCCAGCACAACGATGTCGCCGGGCAAACGGTCGCCCTCCTTCACAAACCGCGGTCTCAACCCCGAACGCTCCATGCTGGCCTGCTTGTGTTGTCCCTGCCGCACAAACCCCGTGACCCGCCATTCCGCCGCGAACGGCGGCAGATTCGTCTGCGCTCGCGATTCAGCAGCCGTCATCAGCAGCATCACGCCGGCCATGAGCAACAGTGTCTTCATGCGGTCATCGTTTTTTCCCGGATGGACCATGCCATGCTACTCCCCGAATACGCGGGCGTCAACGCGGCTGCGTCAGAACCCCATCGTCCTGCGCACATACTCGCGGCTCATTTTCAGGCTCTCGCGCAGCGGGCGGGTCGGCGTGAACGTGCGCTCGTGGGCCAGCTCGATCACGGCGATGCCGGAAAAGTTGATCTTCCGCAACGCCTGCCCAATCGCCACGTAGTCCATGCTGCCCTCGCCCATCGCCTCCGACCATGTGCCGTCGCTCTTCTGGTCGCGCAGATGCAGAAACACAATGCGGTCGCCATAGCGTTGGATGAAATCCACCGGGTCCACCCCGGCCCGCACCAGCCAGTTCAGGTCCGGGCCGAGCTTCACGTCGGGAATGCGCGCGAGCGTGCTCTTCAGGTCGTGCAGGTCGTTTTCGACCTCATAGGTGTGGTTGTGAAGGTTCAGCTCGATGCCGTTGGCCTCGCACAGCTTGATGATCTGGCGCAGCAGTTCGGCCTGCGCGTCGAGTTGTTCGGGGGTCTTGCGAATCTGCTGGCCCCACTTGATCGCGCCGACCGACACGCCGAGGGTGCGTCCGCCCAGCTTTGCCAGACGCGGGATCACTTTCGCCGCGTCGTCAAGGATTTCCTGATGTTTGGCGCGGTCCCACATCGCGCCGCCAAACGACGCGCCAATCACCGGCAGCCGGTGCTTCTTCGACAGTGCCGCGATGCGCTCCACCGCGTCGTCCGGCTGCAACGCGATGCTCATCAACTCAACGCCGTCCAGCCCCGCGTAACTCATGTCGGCGAAAATCTGTTCCAACACCGGCGTGATGTCGTATTTCGGCCGGGTCGCCGCATACACCCACGGATGGCCGCCGACAAGAATCTTGCGCGGTTTCCTGGCGACGGCCAAAGCGGGGCACTGGCCGCCATGGATGGCAGCGGCGGATGCGAAAACGGCCTCCAAGAACCCTCTGCGGGAGAAATAGCGCTCTGGTCTCATGCGCGCATTAGACCGGCGTCGGACGCAATCTGCAAGCGCGTAGTCGCCACCCATTGCGGCAATCCCGCTTGACCGCGCCGGCAGCGGTTTTTTATTGTGCGCACGGATTTGGCCAGCAGGAGGCAAACCCATTATGAGCGAGAAACCAACAGTCTTTGCCGTATGCGCGCACCCCGACGACATCGAGTTCAACATGGCCGGCACGTTGTCACTGCTGGTCAAGGCCGGGTTCGAAGCCCACATGATGAACCTCAGTCGCAGCAACCTCGACAGCAACGAACTGCCGGAGGCCAGGATCACCCGCATCCGCCGGCGCGAAGCGGAGCGATCGGCGGCGGTGCTCGGCGCGGTTTATCATCCGCCCATCGCAAACGACCTGCTGATTTTCTACAACGAGACGCTCCTGCGGAAAATGGTCGCGGTGGTGCGGGAGATTCAACCGACGATCGTGCTGCTGCCGTCGCCGAATGATTACATGGAGGACCACACGAACACCGCGCGGCTGGTGGTGACGGCTTGTTTTGCTCGCGCCATGCGGCACTTCAAAGGCAGGCCGTCGCGCGACGCAACGGCTCAGGACGTGTATCTC
>JAOACV010000100.1 GCA_026417675.1 Verrucomicrobiia bacterium | reverse complement strand
AGATGTGTATAAGAGACAGCTGTATATCTCCGGCGAGCGCAACTTTGAGAAGGAGGAAAAGGGCAAGCGGTATCATCGGATTGAGCGTGCCTATGGTTCGTTCATGCGGAGTTTCTCGCTGCCCGAGGACGCCGACCCGCAACAGGTGAGCGCGGAGTTCAAGGACGGCGTGTTGAGCGTGCATGTCGCCAAGGACAAGAACGCGCGACCGAAGTCCATCGAAGTGAAGGTCAGCTAAACGGAAGTCCGGTGGGGCCGCGCGGCTGGCGCTTGCCGACCCGCGGCCCCCAGGACGGAAAACGAAATGACAAGGAGGAGTCAAAATGTTGCCATGAAAACTTCAGTCAAAACAACTCTTACACTCGGTGCCAGTCTGAGCCTCGCGCTCGCATTTCTCTTCACCGAACTTGGGTGGGCGCCAAACCTGTTCGGCGCATCGCCCGAGCTGAAACTCGACAACACCCCGATCGCAGAGGGGTCGCGCCCTACGTTTACCTTCGGGCCAGTTATCAAGAAGGTGACACCCAGTGTCGTGAACATCTACACGGCCAAAACCGTGAGGGAAAACCTGCGTCTGGCGCCGTTCTTCGATGATCCGTTCTTCCGCGATTTCTTTGGCCTGCCTTTTGGCCAGCAGGATGTGCCCCGCGAACGTCGCGAGCAGGCCCTTGGCTCCGGCGTCATCGTCACCGAGGATGGCTACATCCTCACCAACAACCACGTCGTAGAGGGCGCCGATGAGATCAAGGTGGCCCTTGCGGATGAGAAGACCACTTACTCCGCCAAGGTGATTGGCACCGACCCGCAAACCGATATCGCGGTAATAAAGGTTGAAGCCAAAAACCTTCCGGCGATCACTGTCACGGATAGCGACCATCTCGCAGTGGGCGACGTCGTGCTCGCCATCGGCAATCCGTTCGGCGTCGGTCAGACGGTGACGATGGGGATCGTCAGCGCGAAAGGCCGTGGCGGTATGGGCATCGTGGACTACGAGGATTTCATCCAAACCGATGCTTCCATCAACCCTGGCAACTCCGGCGGCGCGCTCGTGGATGCCGCAGGCCGGCTCGTCGGCATCAACACGGCCATCCTGAGTCGCACCGGCGGCAACCTCGGCGTCGGTTTTGCCGTGCCCATCAACCTGGCCCGTTACGTGATGGAACGCATCATTGCCGACGGCAAGGTGACACGCGGCTACCTCGGTGTTATGATCCAGCCGGTTACGGCTGATTTGGCGAAGGAGTTCAAACTTTCGGACCACGGCGGCGCCCTCATCGCGGAGGTGACAAAAGACTCGCCCGCGGACAAGGCCGGCTTGAAAGTGGGCGACGTGGTCATCGAATTCAACGGCAAGAAAGTCACCGACAGCCGGCATCTCCGCCTCATGGTCGCGCAAACCATCCCGGACACCAAGGTGCCACTCAAAGTCATTCGTGATGCCAAAGAACAGACCTTCACCGTCAAACTGGCCGAGCTGCCCTCTGAAAAAGGACTCGCCAAGGCTGGCGGTCGCTCCGGCGGTCTGCGTCGTGGCGCACAAGCCGACCCGTTGGATGGCGTCGCTGTCGAGGACTTGGATGCCCGCAGCCGGCGCGAATTCGACATTCCCAGCCATGTTCGCGGGGCGCTGGTGACGGACGTAGATCCGGCATCTCCAGCGGCGGCGGCTGGGTTGCGCGAAGGCGACGTAATCCTTGAAATCAACCGCCAGCCGGTGAACAACGCCGACGAGGCCGTGCACTTGAGCGAACGCATCCGAGGCGACCGTGTGCTGCTTCGCATCTGGAGCCGGGGCGGCAGCCGCTACGTCATCGTCGAGGTCAGACCGAAGGGACGTTGATCGGTATTCGCCGTGTCAAAAGCCTCGAACCACCGCCGAGAAACAGATTCCATAACATGCGGAGGGAAACGGCATGAAAACCAAACGTCCCGTGCGGCTCGATCCACGGTGGCGGGTGAACATCTTTTACGTCGTCTTGATGTTGGCGTTACTGTGGGCATGGCAGGAAAGTTTCTCCCGGCTGGCGGTGCGAACCATCAACTACAGCGAGTTCAAACAGCACGTTGCCGCGCGTGAGGTCGTCGAGTGCGCCGTTAAAACGGACGAGATTGTGGGCCGCGTCGAGCCGAAGGACAAAAAGGACGCCGCGTTCCTGTTCCGCACGGTGCGCGTCGAGGACCCGAAGCTGGTCGAGGAGCTGCAGGTCGCCGGGGTGAAGTTCGGCGGCGTGCGGCCGTCGTTCCTTGAAAGCTTTTTCGTGAGCTGGGTGTTGCCGCTCGGACTGATGTTTGCCGTGTGGTCGTTCCTCGGCCGGCGTTTCGGCGCGATGGGCGAGGCGGTCCTCAACATCGGCAAGAGCCGCGCCCGGCTGATCAGGGAAAAGCAAACCGGCGTGACCTTCGCCGACGTGGCCGGTTGTGACGAGGCCAAGCTCGAACTGCAGGAGGTCGTGGATTTCCTCAAAAATCCGAAACGCTACCAGGCACTCGGCGCGAAGATTCCCAAAGGCGTGTTGTTGGTCGGCCCGCCTGGCACCGGCAAGACCTTGCTCGCCAAGGCGATCGCCGGCGAGGCCGATGTGCCGTTCTTCTCCATCAGCGGCAGCGATTTCGTCGAGATGTTCGTCGGCGTCGGCGCCGCCCGCGTGCGCGACCTGTTCCAGCAGGGCAAGGCTCATGCGCCTTGCATTATCTTCATTGACGAACTCGACGCTATTGGCCGGCAGCGTGGCGTGCATCTCGGCGCCGTCAACGATGAGCGAGAGCAAACGCTCAACCAACTGCTCGTCGAGATGGACGGCTTTGAGCCGAACGCCGGCGTGATCGTGCTGGCCGCGACCAACCGGCCAGAGATTCTCGACCGCGCCCTGTTGCGGCCGGGCCGGTTCGATCGGCAGGTCATCGTGGACGCGCCCGACCTCGACGGCCGGGAGGCGATTCTGAAAGTTCACACCCGCGGCAAGCCGCTGACCTCCGACGTGGACCTGCGCCGCATCGCGGCGGCGACACCGGGTTTTTCCGGCGCCGACCTGGCCAACGTGATCAACGAGGCCGCGTTGCTAGCCGCCCGACGCGCGGCGAAGGCCGTCACGCAACGTGACTTGGAGGAGGCGGTGGAAAAGGTCGTCGCCGGCCCCCAGCGCCGCAGTCGGCGGTTGAGCGAGGAGCAAAAACGCCGCGTGGCCTATCACGAAGTCGGCCACGCGCTCGTGGCGGCCTACAGCGAGCATGCCGATCCGGTGCACAAGATCAGCATCGTTCCCCGCGGCCGGGCGGCGTTGGGTTACACGCTGCAATTGCCCACCGAAGACCAGTTCCTGCTGACCCAATCCGAGTTGAACGACCGGCTTGCCGGACTGCTCGGCGGACGCGCCGCCGAGGAAACTGTCTTTGGCGAGGTCAGCAGCGGCGCCGAGAACGATCTGGAACGCGCGACGGCGCTGGCACGGCAGATGGTCGGCCTGTTCGGCATGAGCGAGAAGGTGGGCTTGGCGCACTGCGCGCAAAAGCCCGGCGCATTTCTGAGCGGGGGCGACGGCCTGTTGCAAACCCAGCGCGATTGCAGCGAGCAAACCGCCCGCGAGATGGACGAGGAAGTGAAGCGACTGCTCGACGACGCCTACCGGCGGGCCAAACAAATTTTGTCCGAGCGGCGCGACCAGCTTGAAACAGTCGCTCGCGAGTTGTTACAACGAGAGACGCTCGACGGCGATGCATTCCGTCAACTACTGGGGCGTGGGGGTGGCCATGACGTTGCTTGAATACAGCCTGTTGGCGTTAAGTTCGCTCTTCGTGATCGTGGATCCGATCGCGGCGGTGCCGGCGTTTTTGGCGATGACAGCACGGAGCACCCCTGAGGAGCGCGTGCGCATGGCACGGTTGGCGTGCGCCGTGGCGGCGGGCGTGCTCCTGACGTTCGCGCTGGCGGGGCGCTGGATTTTCCGGATGCTCGGCATCACTTTGCCCGCCTTCCAGATCGCGGGCGGCTTCCTGTTGTTCTTGGTCGCACTGGACATGTTGCACGCGCGCCGCTCGAAAGTGCAGGAGACGGCCGAGGAAACCGCCGCGGGCGAGGCCAAGGACGACATCGCCATCACGCCGCTGGCCGTGCCGATGCTGGCCGGGCCGGGTGCGATCTCCACGGCGCTGATCCTGCAGGGTCAGGCAACGGACTTCAGCCAGGGCGTGGCGCTGTGCGCCAGCATCGTGGCGGTGTGCGCGGCCAGCTATGTTATCCTGAGGCTGTCGGCGCGCGGCGCGGCCTGGCTTAGCCCGCTGGCCATGACTATTACCGTGAGGCTGATGGGCCTCTTGCTGGCTGCGGTGGCGGTGCAATTCATGATCAACGCCGCGCAAACCCTCGGCATCCTGACCGGGAGCGGAGGATGAAAACCGGGAAAGATGATCGAGAACTTCGGCTGAGGAGAAGGCTTTTCAGCCGCCTGCGGAGACGCCATAATCCCAACGCATGAAAATGGCACTGACAAGTTTCCTCTTGGCTGTGTTTCCCATGGCCACGTTCCTGCATTTTGCGCCGACGTTGCCTGCCGCCGACCACGGCGAACCGCCCGTGCGCGCGCCGTTCGAGGGGCTCGACACCGCGGCGGTCAATGATTGGTGGAACCGCCCGCCCTCCAAAATCCACGACGTCAATGTCCCGCGCGACGAGGTGGTCGCGTTCGGCCTCTACACGGTGGCCAACGGCACGTTGAAGCTCTCCGCGCAGCTCTATCCGCTCTACCCGCGCGAGACGCGTGAGATGCGGCTGGAGATTCAGGACGGCGGCCAGTGGCGCGAGATCGCGCGCGCGCGTGTCAACGACATCGGCTGGTCGGCGTTGTTCCGCGTGGAGAACTGGGACGCGAGCCGCGACGTGCCGTATCGGCTGCGCCACGGCGGGCGCGCCATGTTCGAGGGCCTCATCCGCAAAGACCCGGCTCGCAAGAGCGAGATCGTGGTGGCGGCGTTCTCGTGCAACTCGAACAAGGACCGCGGCCCGCGCGAGGAGTTCGTCCGCAACGTGAACCACCATGACCCGGACCTGTTGTTTTTTGCCGGCGACCAGTCCTACGACCACAAGGAACACACGGCTGCGTGGCTGCTGTTTGGGCGGCAGTTCCGCGACGTGCTGCGCAGCCGGCCCTGCATCACCATTCCCGACGACCACGACATCGGGCAGGGCAACCTCTGGGGCGAGGGCGGCAAGCGCGCCAGTTCGCCCGCCGGCGACGACGGCGGCTATTTCTACCATGCCGAATACGTCAAGATGGTCGAGCGCTGTCAGACCGCGCACCTGCCCGACCCTTACGACCCCGCGCCGATCGGCCAGGGCATCGGCGTCTATTTCACGCGGCTGAAGGTCGGCGGCGTGGACTTTGCCATCATTGAGGACCGCAAGTTCAAGAGCGGCCCGGCGGGCAAGATTCCCCAACAAGGTCCCCGCCCTGACCACATCCTGAATCCCAACTACGACCCCGCCTCGATTGACCTGCCCGGCCTGGAGCTGCTGGGCGCGCGCCAGTTGAAGTTCCTGCGCGACTGGGGGCGGGAGTGGCGCAATGTGCGGTTCAAAGCGGTGCTGTCGCAAACCGGTTTTTGCGGGGGAGCCCACCTGCACGGCACGCACGACAACCGCGTCTACGCCGATCTGGACTCCAACGGCTGGCCGCAGACGGGCCGCAATCGGGCGTTGGCCGAGATGCGCAAGGCGTTTGCCGTGCACATCGCCGGCGACCAGCACTTGGGCACGATCTTCCACCACGGCATCGAGGAGTTTGGCGACGCCTGCTGGTCGTTCTGCGTGCCGGCCATCGTCAACAACTACTACAGCCGCTGGTGGTGGCCGGAGGATGGGAAGCCCGGCGCCCGGCCCGACCCGCGGTCGCCGTTGCCGTGGACGGGCGACTATCTGGACGGCTTCGGCAACCGCATCACCATGCACGCCTACGCCAATCCCGACAGCGACTCCAACGGCGCGGGCTACGGCTTGATCCGGTTCAACAAGTCCAAAGGCACGGTGACCTTCGAGTGCTGGCCGCGGTTTGCGGACGTAACGCGCCCCGGCGCGAAACAATTCCCCGGCTGGCCGATCACCATCCGCCCCTCCCCGCCGCGCAAGGACTGAAGCGGCGCAAGCGTCGCGTCATCGCAACAATCTCGCGACGCCTCACTGAATCTTCGGCATCAGTTCCGGCTGGTCGTTTGTGACCGTGTGGCCGCTGGCCCACAGGACGCCGCGGCGGAGCAGTTCGGAGGTGCCGGGCGAGCGCAACGCCTTGGCATCGTGGCCGAGCGTCGTGTGAAAGACCCGGCCGCGGCCGCGCTCAAGCACGAAGGCCATCGGGTGATCTTTGCCAGTGACTTTGGAGCGCGCGGCGGCCAGGACCTTGATCGGCTCGTCGCCGCGCAGGTCGTAGAACAGTTCGTCGTCCGCGACGAAGTCCTTCAGACCGGCGGTGACGGGATGGGTGGCGTCCACGATGTTCACCGTGAACGGACCGCGCGGGTCGTGTTTTATCTTTTGCGCGCGCCCGATGAGTTTGCGGTATTCCGGCCAGTCCTCGAACGCGCCGCTGGCGTAGTGGACGACAACAAGGCCGCCGCCGTTCTCGACGAAGCGCAGGAGGTTCGCCTGCGCCTTCTCCTGCTGCGCGAAGAGTTTGTAGTTTTTGAAGTAGAGGACGATCGCATGGTAGCTGGTGACGGCGTCGGCCGCGAGGAAGCCGGGGTCTTCAGCGAGGCGCGCGTCCACGCGAGGGTCGGCCTGGAGGATTTCGCGAAGGGCCGGCCCGGTCTCTTTCCAGAGGTGGCCTTTCCAATCCACGCCGGTGACGATCAGGACGCGGATCGGCTTTTCCTCGGTGGCGGGGTTTTGCGGGGCAGGCGCGGCGAACGCGGCGGCGAGCGCGACGCTGCAAGCCGCGTTGAGATGGAAGATTACGGTTTGCATCGTCGGATTCCCCGCTAAACCAGTGGCGTCCGCCCCGGCACAGCCAGCGGCTCGACCGGCAGCGGGCCAAACTCGAGTTTCGGCGGACTCAAGTCGAGCTGGGAGCGATTGAGCGCCCAGTCGTAACTGATGGCGCGGCCAGTGTAGGCCGACATGCGGCCGAGGATGGCGGTCATGGTGGACTCGGCGACCTCCCTGCCCGTGTTGAGCGGCTCGCGTTTGCGGATGCTCTCGATGAACGCGGGCCACTGGATCAGGCGCGGGTTGTCGAACGGGCCGGGAAACTCGTAGGCGTTCGGCCCCGCGATCTTGCCGAATGGCGTGGCGACGCCCTTCGTGCCGACGACGCGCTCGCCGAGCCGGAACGTGGTGTTCTTCGTGTGACGGCTGCTCGCGGCGATGCGCGCGCCGTTCGGATACTCATACTCGACGTAGAAATGGTCGAAGACGTTGCCCTTGACGATCCAGTCCTCCCAATTTGCGTGGCCGCCCATGCCGATGGCCGTCTTCGGCGGGCCGCCCATCACCCAGTTCATCAC